>JAJZNY010000268.1 GCA_021852245.1 Planctomycetota bacterium
GGATATGGTATTGGCTTCAAAATCCTTACCATGTTTATCCCAATTCCATGGCTTGGTGTCGTTGGTGCCGAGCATGATGATGACGATATTCGGTTTGAAGTGAATCGCCCATTTGAATTGGGCTGTTTTCCAATAGGGAATATCGCCTTTCTTCAACATGGTTGCGCCCGAGTGCCCGCAATTCAACGTCTTGTACCGATGGCCGAGGATACGACCGAGTACAACCGGCCAGGCATTGTGCAGCCGCTTGGGAACAATTCCAAAAGTGATGCTATCACCAACGCATGAAATACGAATTGGAGCCGCCGACGCAAACGACGTTCCCCCAAGAACGATGGCGAGTAATACCAAAAGGGCGGCCGATTTTCCCAAACCTCGATTGATCACCATGATGAGACTCCAGTTAGAAAATCCAAAACAACTTCATTTATTGGGTTTAGTTTACCACAGGGCTCTATGTCTTGGCAATTATCAATGAGAGTGCCTTCCAAATGGGCGAGTCAATTAGTCGGCGAGTTGTAACCGGCGCTGGTGGGTGAACATGGCTTTGGAACACCCGATGACCTCCGCGATTGCATCATCGGTCATCCCGGCGGTCAGCATGGCGGCAATCAGCAGACTGCGCCCTTTGGTAATTCTGCGTGGCTCATTCAGATACCGGTACGGCGCACAGCGATACCGTTCCGCAACCTCGCTCTGCGAGGGCTTGAGACCAACACGCTGCGTACGCCAGATTGGTATCGGTCGTCGGCGCTGCCAAGAGATATGCAGTGGATTTTTCCGGCTCCACGCAGGATAACGTGAAATCATGCGGTCAAGCGCGGCCACGCTTGCGGCGTGAAGATTGTTCATCAATGCATCCACGACCAGCGAAGGGCCGCTGATCAATTCTCCATCCTGTATCTCCGTCGGCCCCCCACCGGAGGGATGACCATTTCCTGCGGCAACGGCGATGGATCGGAGTAAAATCCCGCCGTAGCTCACTCGGTTGCCAAAGCACAGGTCAATTCCTTTGAAGCTGCCGCCGCGAAAGCCGCTACCATGGCGATGTAGGTACCAGACTCCCGGATTTTTCTGCAGAGGATGGCCGTGCACAAAGGGATCAGGATGCTGCGGAGAGTGGTAATAAAATTCTATTTCGGAAAGCCGGTAGGTCACCTCGCCGACTTGAAGCGTGCAACCGTTGAGGAACCTCTCGGCCAGCCGGTCAAACCATTCTGCGGTTGAGGTACCGCGGGCCCGGCGGCCTGCAGACAAAAAATCATCCCACGGCGTTTCGGCCATGAATTTTCAACCCCTCGCATGATCCCGGCCGGTTTATTCGGAAAATATCCGCCAGCGCAGGCTCTGGGTTGCATTCGGGGTGGCGTCAGGCAAATTGCCGCAGAAAACGTACATCATTCTGGAAAAGATCGCGAATATCGGCAATTCCATGCCGGCGCATGACAATTCGCTCGATGCCGAGACCGAACGCAAATCCGGAGTATATCTGCGGATCAATCCCCACCGCACTCAAGACGTTCGGATCCACCATACCGCACCCGCCAAGTTCTACCCAACGGGATGAACCACCGGCAGATGTGAATTGTATGTCGAATTCAGCGCTCGGCTCGGTGAAGGGGAAAAAGCTTGGGCGAAAGCGCGTCCGAACCGAATCGCCGAAGAAAGCCCGCGCGAAAAGGTCGATGCATGTTTTGAGGTCCACCATCGTGACGTTTTTGTCCACGTACAAACCTTCGAGCTGATGGAACATGAAGGAGTGCGTGGCATCGACAGTATCGGGACGATAGACCCGGCCGGGTGCGATGATCCGCACTGGTGGCTTGTGCGATTCCAGTACGCGAATCTGGACGCTGCTGGTTTGCGACCGGAGCATCAGCGGCGGCTCATCCGGTTTCAGATCAAGGTAAAAATTATCGAGCGGATGCCGGGCGGGATGATCGGGGGGTACATTGAGGGCTTCAAAATTGTGAAATTCATCTTCCAGTTCCGGTCCATCCGCGACGGAATACCCCATCTGGGAAAACAGATCGATCAGATCATCGATAGTCTGCTGAATAAGATGCAGGCAACCGGGCCGATAGGAATCGTGCAAAATACGCCCCGGCTCGGTGACATCCACCCCCTTGACAGCGGCCGGTTGAGATTCCAGTTCGCTTTTGCGTCTTTCAAACGCTTCGGTGATGGTCTGTTTGACTGCGTTGAGCGACTGGCCGTAGGTGCGTTTCTGCTCCGCCGGAATTTGTTTGATATGGTCGCTGGCCTGCTTAAGCAGCCCCTTGGCACCGAGATACTTGATTCTGAAGGATTCAAGTTGCTCGGCCGTTTGAACCGCTGTCATTTCCGCCTGAGCGGCATTGACCAGTTCCGTGAGATCCATCGTCAAAAAGCTCCGCAACTGAGCCGGTGAATTGAAGCATCAATCCAACAAAATTTCGCCATTGACCGGACCATTTCGCCTTCGTCGAGGGGGGCCATGATTACCCTTGGATCAAGGGCATTCAGGCAATACCGAGGGCCTCTTTGGCCTTGGCGGCGATGGCGTCGAAGGCTGCCGGATCGCAAATGGCGATTTCGCTCAGGCTTTTGCGGTTGAGCGTAATATTGGCTTTGGCCAAACCGGCAATCAACTGGCTGTAGCGCAGGCCGCGCATGGTAGCTGCGGCATTGAGCCGAGTAATCCACAGTGCCCGATAGTCGCGCTTCTTCTCCTTGCGGCCACTGAACCGATTCGCACCGGCGCGCAGAAGTGTTTCGTGCGCTGTTTTATACAGTTTACTCCGGCCGCCGACAAAACCTTTGGCTCGCTTCAGAAGCCGTTTGTGTCGCTGTTTTCTGGCTGCACCAATTCTAACTCGTGGCATGATGTAACATCCTCAAATATCGCCAAATAGCAAAGTCAAATTTGCACTCAAGTCCGCCCGTCCAAACAGCTCGATCCGCCCTCAACTGGCATTTCGAGACCATTCGGAAGGCTGACGCCATCCCAAGTGCGTCAGCGGGCGTTGCGTCCGAGCAGCGTGACCATCTTGTCGGCATACGGGCCGGTGATGGTGGTCGTTCCACGCAACCGCCGCTTCCGATTACCGGACTTTCCGCTCTGCAGGTGACCTTTGTTATGCTTGTGGAACTTTACCTTACCACGAGCGGTAACTTTAACTCGCTTTTTAATACCCTTGTGGGTTTTTGCCTTGGGCACTTTGCACTCCGCCTTCGTCATCGCACCGAAATCCCGGCGCACGGTTCCACCTCCGCTTGGAGCCACTTCGGCCTGCGGCGGTCGGTTGACCAAAGCCCGGTATTGTAATCGGCTTTCGCCAAGTCGTCCAACCCAGATGAAATCGCGCAGCGGCCGGGCTTGCATCCGATGCGGCTTGCTTCAGGGTATGAATGGACGGGTAAGACGCTATCTGAAATCGCAGCGGTGATCAATGCATGCCGGCCATGCGGGCGTAGCGGCGGGCGGCGGAAAGCATGTACCGATTCGCCCGATACACCGTGCTGTCAACCGCTTTCATCGCCCGGGCCACATCCGCCGCAGCGGCCAGATAGCTTTTCGCATTGGCATTCAGCGCCATTCCCAATCGCGCCGTCCGCAACGCGCGGTTCACATGCCCCGAGAGCAGCAGCAGGTTCATCTTGCCCACCAACGCCCACTGCGATGTGCCATGAATCTGCTTCAGCGCCGCCTCATACGGCTTGGCATTGATCTTGATCAGCGTAAGCACCTTGCATGATACTCCCGCCCTGCCCGCACCCGCCATCTGCTCATTGATAAACAGCTTAATCAGTTTATTCCCGCCCGGATATTTCTTCTGCAGACATTCCTGCAGCAACAACAGCGCCGTCCGCGTCTGACCCAGCGGACACTCATAAAACAGACTCTTGGCATTCCGCAACGCCGCGTTCACCTTCCCCATCGCCAGGAGCGCCTCCACACGCTCCTGCTGCCAAATCCCGATCCAACCCGTCGCACCGGGCCGCTCGAGGATCACCTCCCGCGCCAGTTTGGCCGCCGTCGCATCATGTCCGTCGGCAATCAACTGCGGCAACCACTGCCTTGCCAACAACGGGATCGGGAGTGGGCCATTCCCTGGTTGCTTGATCATCTGATCGAGCAGCTTGATCGCCTCGTCCTGCCGGTGGAGGCTGCTGCCTCTCAATGCCCCCGTAATCCAGGCATATTCCCCCCGATTATGCTGGGCCCACGCAGCGGGAACACAGCATGTGGAACATGCCACCGCCAATCCGGCAATCCGTAATACCCGCCCCATCCTGCCGGCATATCCCTTCTTCCTCTTCTTCTTCGCCGGTGGCCTGAACAGTTCATGATTCTGCATACCGTAAAACCTCCAGCTCTCGATTCCCCTCGCTGCCCATGCGGACGCCGCTCCCGCGGCACACATAACAGCCCGCTATCTGGCCAATGATTTGAGCCACGCGTTAGCCGCCCCGATCGTGCCATCTTTGGCTCTCATCGCCGCTGCGATCCGTCCACACACCATCGCAAGCGCTCTCGGCGTGGCGATGTCGTACGCCGCCTTGAAACATTTGAGCGCCTTATTCGGATGGTCTGCCAATAGCCAAAGCTCACCCCGCGCAACCAGGGCGTGGGTCCCCACCCCGACCTGCCGCCGGACGTCGTCTTCATAAGCTTTTCCATGGACGGTAATTCCCGCCAAAACGTCGCAGGTTTTGGGGGCCTGCCCCGGCCTGGGGGGTTTTGCGCCCGCGATCTGCTCCCGACGGAATTCACGCGCCAGTTCCGCGCCGTCCGACTTCTGGGCCAGCAGGCACCGGTAAACCAATGTGGCCGCCTGCGCCACCTGCGTGCTCGGCACCACATTGAACAACATTTTGGCGTTACGCAGGGCGGCCTTCTCACGCCCCACAAGCAGCAGGGCCCGGGTGCG
>JAJZNY010000175.1 GCA_021852245.1 Planctomycetota bacterium
CGAGACATTTCAGGGCTTGGGCGAAGCTCGGCAAACCATGTCCGCTGGCTATCACATTGGGGGGGCCCAGTGTGCTCCCGTATGCTGCAACGGCACCCTTGCCTCCTGGCATCGATGAACATTTATTTGCGGGCTTCCTGATGGGCCGTGGGTTGGAATTGGTCAGCTGCAGGACCATCCCGTTGCAGGTTCCGGCGAATTGCGAAATCGTCATTGAAGGGTATGTGGATCCGGAAAAGACAGTCCTGGAAGGTCCGTTTGGTGACCACACCGGATTCTATTCATTGGCCGACCAGTATCCGATTTTTAATGTCACCGCCATTACCTACCGCAGAAACCCGATCTATCCGACCACCATCGTCGGAAAGCCGCCGCAGGAAGATTATTATCTCGGCAAAGCCACGGAACGGATATTCCTGCCTCTGCTGAAAATGATCGTGCCGGATATTATCGACTACGATCTTCCCATGTTCGGGGTGTTTCATAACTGCGCATTTATCAAGATCCGAAAAGAATATCCATACCATGCCCGGAAAGTGATGCACGCGGTGTGGGGCGCGGGACAGATGGCATGGACGAAAATGCTCATCGTTGTGGATGAGGACGTGGATGTGCACAATCAGGATGATGTGCTCTTTCACGTTGCGGCGAATGTTGATCCTCGCCGCGATACCGTTATTGTCGACGGACCGCTGGACATATTGGATCATGCGGCGCCGGCTCTCGGGGCTGGCAGTAAACTCGGCATCGATGCGACGCGCAAATGGTCGGGAGAGGGAACGGTGCGTGATTGGCCGGCGGAAATCACCATGGACCCGGCAATGGTCGAGAAGGTCACCCGGCGCTGGAAAGAATACGGCTTTTGATACTAAGTTCGGTGGCAGAAAAGGAACTTGAATGATTCGTACTCGCTTTGCACCTTCACCTACCGGTTTTTTGCATGTTGGTGGGGCCCGGACGGCATTGTTCAACTGGCTTTTCGCACGGAAGCACGGCGGTGAATTTGTGCTGCGCATTGAAGATACGGATCAAGTTCGATCCACGGCCGAGTCGGCTGCGGGAATTCTGGCTGATCTCCAATGGCTTGGCCTGGACTGGGATCGAGGTCCGGTGCCGGGCAAAGAAAAAAACGAATATTTCCAGTCGATGCGGCTCGACATCTACAACCAATATCTCGACCAACTGGTGAAATCAGGTGTCGCCTACGAGGCCTACGAAACGCCCGCTCAGCTTGCGGCCATGCGGGCAAAAGCGGAAAAAGAAAAGCGGCCGTTCCGGTATCGCCGTAATATGCCCGGCCGCGCAACATCGGGGCAGGGGCCGTCGGTGCTTCGATTTGAAATGCCTCACGAGGCGGTGGAATTCGACGATCTGATTCTCGGCCATATCGCTGTGGGGGGCGAAGAGCACGATGATATCGTCATCAGGAAATCGGACGGATTTCCAACGTATCATTTCGCGGTGGTGGTGGACGATCACCTGATGGGCATTTCCCACGTGCTCCGAGCTCAGGAGCATTTAATGAACACTCCCAAGCATCTCGGCCTGTATAGGGCGCTTGGTTGGCAGGCGCCCGTCCATGCACATATGCCGCTGGTGTTTAATATGGATAACACCAAAATGTCCAAACGCGATAAAAGTAAAGCGGCACGGCATGCGGCGCAGATGATGCTCAAGCAGGACCCCACCTGCACGATCGAGTCGCTGGCGACGCGGGCGGGCCTGAACCCGGAAGCGCTTGCAGCCTTCCTGCATCAAAAGCAGGATGATCCCGCCATCACTCAGGCGCTCGCTGCTGCACTGAAACTGCAGTTGCCGGAAATTGACGTACAGGATTTCCGCCGAAGTGGCTATCTCGCCGATGCACTGCTGAACTTCATTGCGCTGATCGGATGGGCACCGGGCGAAAACCGCGAGATACTCTCCCGTGACGAGCTCAAGGCACTCTTTTCGCTTGAGGGAATCGGAAAGACCAACGGTCGCTTCGACCGCAAAAAATTGCTCTGGATGAACGGCGAATATATCCGTCATTCCGATGATGGGACACTGCTTCGCGCCATGGCGAGCTTTAACGCCGTCACCGATTATCCGATTAAAGCCGCCCCGGAGTCGATGCTCCGGAATCTGCTTGGTATGTATCGGGAGCGCATGGGAACGCTGGCCGAGATGGCGGAAAACAGCCGGTTCTTCT
The DNA here is from genome assembly GCA_021852245.1 of Planctomycetota bacterium. The sequence continues at coordinate 2,192 of JAJZNY010000175.1, forward strand.
TCGGTCCACCCGAATACGACTTAAAAGCCGTAAGAAAATTTGTCGGCACAGAGACCGATCGGAATTATCTTCGAGAGATCACCCGGATACTCAGCGCAATCCCGTCTCCGTGGAATCCTGAGAAGTTAAACGAACCGCTGGAAACCATCATTACCTTGAGCGAAAAACGCGGGGCGGCGTCGCAAATTCTCCGCGTGGCCGTCAGTGGGGGGGCTGTGTCTCCCCCGTTGCTTGATACCCTGATTCTGCTTGGTAAAGACGTAACCCTACAGCGGCTGGGAGACTTGGAGAGGTTGGTTCAAGCGGGGTAATCAGCCGGGCCGATAAAGCGGTGCGCAGGGTGTTTCGAGGTTTTTATGCGATATCTCATTACGGGTGGAGCGGGTTTTATCGGGTCACACCTGTGCGAGGCCCTGCTGGAGAGTGGGCACGCGGTTTACGTTCTCGACGATGAAACGACCGGATCACGGGCCAACCTCTCGCATCTTTTCGCCAATCGTGAACTGCGGTTTATTCCGGGGAGTATTGCCGATGATAAAATACTGGCTCGCCTCGTCGGTACGGTTCATCATGTGATTCATCTTGCGGCTGCGGTGGGGGTAAAATACATCTTGGATCATCCACTCCAGAGTATTCTGACCAACGTCGTCGGCACGGAAAAGGTTCTTCAGGCATGCCGCGAATTTGAAAAGCCCCTGTTTCTGGCGAGCACGAGCGAAGTCTACGGCCTCCAGACGCACGCCCCGCTGCGAGAAACGGATTACAGTGTCATTGGTGCGACCTCCGTCAGCCGTTGGTCTTATGCCTGCTCAAAGGCTCTGGATGAGTTCATGGCGTTGGCATTCCATAACCAGGGTGCGTTTCCCGTGACGATCGCACGATTTTTCAATACGGTCGGGCCACGGCAGTCGCCTGCATATGGGATGGTCATGCCCAGATTGGTCGATCAGGCCATCCGTAACGAGCCCATGACGGTTTACGGCGATGGAAGTCAATCCCGGACGTTTACGCATGTCAAGGATTGCGTGCGTGCCGTGATGGGCCTTTTGGCGCACCCGGAAGCTGCTGGTGAAGTCTATAACATTGGTGGAACTGAAGAAGTCTCAATTTTTGAATTAGCAAAACGGGTCAAAAAATTATCTGATAGCCAGTCAGAAATTAAGCTCGTTCCATACAGTGAGGTCTACAATCGAAACTTCGAAGATATGCCGCGGCGAGTCCCGGATATCAGTAAGCTGGAAAGAACGATTCAATTCCATCCAAATTATTCGCTTGATGAGATTATTCGCGATGTGATTTCTGATCGAAAGCGTCTCACATCGCCTTAAATTGACAGGTTGTTTGCAGGCTGCTTTGGCATTTTACCGCCCCACTATAAGCATCCTATAATATATGTTATGTTAAATTGCATGTCTGCGGACGGTTGTGCGGGCAAGTTTATGTTTATCGACCTGGCCATCCAGATAAATCCTGCTGGAACAAATACGCTATCATATTCCACATGATTTACCTCGATAACAATGCGACCACGCAAATGCTCCCCGAGGTATTTGAGGCGATGGCGCCCTACCTTTGCGAGGCTTACGGCAATCCGTCCAGCATTCATCCCCTGGGCCAACGGGCAAGGCAGGCTGTTGAGGAGGCTCGATACCGTGTTGGCCGCCTCCTGGGCGCAAAGGCCTCCGAAATTGTGTTTACCAGTGGCGGGACCGAAGCCGATAACGCTGCGATCTTGGGAACGCTTCTGGCGAGACCCGAGAAAAAAACGGTCGTTACCAGCACCGTTGAGCACAGCGCCGTACGCGAAACGCTTCATGTTTTAGGACGCCGAGGAATACGCGTTGTTGAAATTCCCGTTGATGGCGGCGGAGAGCTTAATCTGGATCGGTTTTCAGAGGCAATCAATGGGGATGATGTCGCATTGGCGTCCATCATGTGGGCAAACAATGAAACCGGCGTGATTTTTGACATTCCGCAGATAGCCGCCATATGTCATGCGAAGCGGGTTCCTTTGCACGTCGATGCTGTTCAGGCGGCAGGCAAGATACCTGTGAATCTCTCCGAGATTCCGATTGATCTTCTGTCCATCAGCGGTCACAAATTTCATGGGCCGAAAGGTGTTGGAGCGTTGTATGTTCGCCGCCAGGCGCGCTGGATGGCGGTGATCACTGGCGGGCCGCAGGAGCGGGATCGCCGCGGAGGCACGGAAAATGTCGCCGGGATTGTCGGTATGGGAATGGCAGCCGAATTGGCACAGAAGAGGCTGGAGAATCCCGCCATCGCACGGCACGTTGAGAATTTGCGCGATACCTTGGAACGTAAAATTCTCGGCTCCATTCCTGATGTACATATCAATGGTGATCCTCACCGTCGCCTGGGCAACACCAGTAATCTAGGTTTCGCGGCCCTTGAGGCGGAGGCGATTCTGCTGCTGCTCGCCCAACACGATATCTGCGCCAGTGCCGGAGCAGCGTGTTCCAGTGGGTCGCTTGAACCTTCACCTGTCTTGCGGGCCATGGGAATTCCGGATCGCATTGCTCATGGGTCAGTTCGGTTTTCATTCTCTAGCCTCAATACGCTCGAAGAAGTTGATCAGGTCGCCGACAAATTATCTGATATCATTTCCGCTCTGCGTGAGACTCTTCCGGTCACCTGAAGCGGCCGAAGCACGGTGAGGATATGATACTGGCGCGATGAGGATGGAACGATGATGAAGCCGA
>JAJZNY010000111.1 GCA_021852245.1 Planctomycetota bacterium
TGAGAGCTTTGTCATCGCGGAACTCATCAAGAGTTTTTTCAATCGCGCTCTTGAAGCGGACTTGTACTTCTGGCGTGATTCTACGGGCCACGAAGTCGATATTCTGGTTGATACCGGCGATCTTCCAATTCCCATTGAGATAAAGTCCGGAGAAACCATCGCCGCGGACTTTATGGCCGGACTGGATTTCTGGCGTAAACTTGCTGGAATTCCAACCGCGCCCGCCGCGCTGGTATATGGTGGGGACGCTTCCTACATACGGTCCGGAGTTGCGGTGCATTCTTGGCGGGATTTGTGATCCGGCGGATTGGCGTTAATCGGTTTTGTCGGCGCTTTTGATGTCGGGTCATAATTCGTGCGATGAGAGGTGAATCGCGTCATGTGCCGGCGCGAAACCCTACTTCACAGGAAGTGACGAAGCGCGTGGAGACGCTACGGCGAAGCGAGAGGATTTGCGCCAACACCTCAGAGCAACTTCATGGCCTCAGCAAAAAAAACTTTACCAGCGTGCGGCCGCACTCTACCTGCTTGCTCCGCTTTTAGTTCTCCCCCGCGGAGCCGCAGACCGCCCTGCACCACCACCTCTCCGTCAAATGAAACTCTCGTCATGGAAAGTCCCCCGATCGCCGTCGCCCGGTTACAATGCTGGCATGAGTGCAGATCCGCCCGCAGTACATCCGCCACCGCTGGACGCTCACATCCGCGAACTTATTGGTTTGGCGGTAACGGAAGACATCGGCCACGGTTCGGGCGCGGCGGGCGATCCCACGACGGAACTCTCTATTGATCCGCACTGGATCGCCGCCGGTGCACTGGTTGCCCGGCAACCCGGTGTGGTGGCGGGGACTTTTTTAATACCCGAAATATTGGCTCATTATTCCAAGGACCTGATCTGGAAGCCGATACGACCCGACGGAGACGCCGTTGCCGCCGGAACCCGTCTTGGCGTCATTTCCGGTCCTGTTCAGCGTATGCTGAGTGCTGAGCGTGTGGTGTTGAATTTTGTTTCGCATCTCTCGGGCGTCGCAACCCTGACTCGCGTGTACGTTGATTGTGCTCGCAGCCATGCTCCCGTCGTCGGCAAGCCCGTTATCTGCGATACCCGCAAGACCATGCCCGGTTTCCGCGTGCTTGAGAAATATGCCGTCCGCTGCGGCGGGGGTGTGAACCATCGCATGGCACTCTTTGACGGCGTGATGCTCAAAGATAATCATATCGCCGCCCTGACCCGACGGTTTACCTCGCCAATGGCGCTGACGGAGATCGTTCGACACGTGCGCAACAGTCTGCCGCAGCATATGCCGATGTGGCTGGAGATTGACTCGTTGGATCAACTTCCGGCGGCGATTGCAGGCGGACCGGATATTATTCTACTGGATAATATGTCGGCCAAGGAAGTCAAGCGGGCCGTGCACGAACGCGATCGCCTCGCACCGGACGGCCGGCCACTGCTGGAAGCGTCGGGCGGTATCCAGCTGGAAAATCTGCCGGACTATGCCCGCACCGGCGTCGATCGAATCAGCATCGGCGCCATCACCCATTCGGCGCCCATCCTGGACGTTGGATTTGACATGGAACCGGACCGGCCATGAATCAGGCTCTTCATGCTCAAAGCTTTTATCCGCTTGAGCCGGCGTGGACGGATTTTGAATCAGCGCTGGAATCGGCGGCATCGGCGCAGGGTATATTTCCCGGGTTGAAAGTACGCGTGTTCGACACCATCGAGAGCACCAACGATCTTTGCGCCGCGGAGGCCCAACGTGGTGCTCGTGGACCGCTGGTCGTACTGGCTGATCAGCAGACGGCGGGTCGCGGCAGGCAGGGGAGTCGGTGGAAATCGCCGCCGCACTGCAATCTGCTGATGAGTATCATGCTCAATGTGCAGGGACTTGGAGACGATCTGCTGGCGCTGGCGGCCTCGCTGGCCGTCGCCGATGCCATCGATCGATCCGCCCCGGCCATGCCTGTGGAATGTCGGCTCAAATGGCCCAACGATATTCTGCTCGCGGACCGTAAAGTCGCGGGCATTTTGATTGAAAAGCCCGTTACGAAGGGTTCCGATCTTGCCGTCATCGGTATCGGGGTGAATGTGAATCAGGTGGAATTTCCGCCGGAACTCACCGAACATGCCGTGTCAATGGCGATGATCTGCGGCGGGCCGCTTTCCCGGTTTTCGCTCGCTCGTGAATTGATTACGGCGCTGCATCACCGGCTGGGCCCGACACCTGACAAAAATGAAATTGCGGCTGCCTGGAAGGCCCGCTGTGATATGCTGGGCCGGCGCGTATCGCTGGAGACCGGTGGGGTTGTCATCAGCGGGATTGTGGCGGATATTGATCCATTTGAAGGATTGGTGCTGCGGCAGGACAATGGTGTTCTGCGGATGTGTCATGCCGCATCAAGCCGGATGGTGCGCACCCTGCTGGCGACTTGACCAGAATTTTGGGTTAATATTCCGGCGTAGTTAGTGTGCGTTTGCGGAAGGGTTGCCGATGAAGTTGAATGTATTTTGGGTTGGTGCGGCCATTACCGCCGTTGCCGTCATGGGACTGCTTACCGGCTGCAGCAGCGATAATCAGCCGGTGCGGTCATCCCCGTTTGCTCAGGCCTACCGGCGTGGGCAGATTTATGTGGTTCAAAGGCCTCTTCTGCTCTGGTCGCGCCCGACCCGACGCAAGGCGCTCTTTTCGCCCCTCCCCTCAAGCCGATGGTCTCAGTACTATCTCGACTTCCCCGGCGATCTGCCGTTTGATCCGCCCACCATTGACGATTGGGTCAATCATCCCGCCGCCTACTCGGCACGCATCAAAGGTGTCATCAAGCCGGGGGTGAAGATTCAGGCCTTGTTCCTGGGGACGAGCAATCGTTCGCTCGCTGCCGGCAGCTATGCCTACTTTGAAATCCTTACCGGTACTTTTGCCGGCTTTGTGGTAGACGGGTCGCTGGTGTCTGAATTGGGTCAACCCAACGGATATGCACCCCATGTCGATCCGCGGTTCCTCAAACCGGTACAGTAAACGAGGCCGATCCGGCTTTTGCCATGGCCCCATGCAATCCGGTTACGGTGGTAAACCTGTGGATAACCTGTCTCCTGCGCCTCAATTAACGTTCGCGTTGAATTTTGGTACGCTCATGGCGGGTGTGGGATGTCCCCACCCGGAGGAACTCTCATGGATGTAAGGACCAGCCGCGCCCGACCGCTGGATGGTGCAAAAAGCACCCCCGAATTTGACCGTCTGCCGCCGCACGATCCCGATGCGGAAGCTTCGCTTCTCGGTTCCATGCTCATTGATCCGCAGGTGATCGGTGAAGTCTGCATGGTCCTCGATAAGCCGGACGCTTTTTTCTCGCGTCAGAATCAGATCGTCTTCCAGGCCATGCTTGAACTCTTCGAGATGAACACGGGCATCGATGCCGTGACGCTGCTGGATCAGATTGCAAAAAACGGCGTGATGGAACAGGTGACGCCCGAATATATTCAGTCGCTGATCGATACCGTGCCGTCAGCCGCGAACGCGTCCTATTATGCCCGGATCGTTCGTGATAAAGCCCTTCTGCGGCAGTTGATCTCCGTCTGCACCAGCACGCTGACCGATTGCTATCAGGCCAGCGACGAGGCCAAGCTCATCCTCGACCGTGGTGAGAAGCGAATCTTTGATCTGGCGCAGCAGAAAATCAGCGGCAATGCGGCAGCTCTTTCAGATGTTCTTCAGGAAACTTTTGAGATGCTCGATCGCCATACCGGCGAGCATTTAACCGGCATCGCTTCGGGTTATATCGAACTCGATAATCTAACCTGCGGTTTCCAGCGTGGTGAGATGATTATCATCGCTGCCCGGCCCAGCGTCGGCAAAACCGCACTGGCGATGAATATCGTGGAACATGTCGGGGTGGACCTGCAAAAACCCGTTCTGGTTTTTTCGCTCGAAATGTCCAAGCAGCAGCTCGCCCAGCGGATGCTCTGCGCACGCAGTGGCGTTGATTCTCACAAGCTGCGCTCAGGAACCCTTTCCCAGGATGACCGGACCAAGCTGACCATGGCGGTCGGTGAACTTTCAGAAGGTAAAATTTTTATTGACGACACCCCCGGCCTCACCGCGCTGGACCTGCGGTCCAAAGCCCGGCGGCTCAAGCAGCAGCAGGGCATCGAGATGGTGGTGATTGATTATCTTCAATTAATGGAAGCCCCGCGTGAAGAAAGCCGCCAGCAGGAGATCAGTTCCATCAGCCGGAGCATCAAGGCGCTGGCACGCGAACTTGACGTGCCGGTCATCTGTCTCTCGCAGCTCAACCGCGAATCGGAAAAGGATAAGCGCCTGCCGCGCACCAGCGATCTGCGCGAGTCGGGCAGTATTGAACAGGATGCCGACGTGGTCATGCTGCTGCACCGGGAATCCGTCCTGCATCGCGGAGATGAGGATTGGGCGATGGAAAATCCTGATAAACTCAACGAGGCCAAGCTCATTATCGCCAAGCAGCGCAACGGGCCGTGTGATACCGTCACGCTCACCTTCCTTTCGGAAAGTACGCGTTTCGTGAATTATCATCCCAGCCCGGCATCGTATTAAAGATGATTGACGTGATCGGTCGGTTCCGAAGTCCATTTGCCGGAAAATCCCACCGTCGGCTTCAGGCGGCGAGATTGTCCTCGACCGATGCGGGGGTAACAGACGTAATTGCGTCTTTTGTGGAAGGGGTGTATCTTTCGCGTCAACCGTATGTAGGGGGCGTGAGTTCCGTCGCAGGGGCGGCTGCTTTCGGCAGATGGCGGATGGGCATCGGGCGGTTTTGAGCGGTAGATATGAATAATAATTTCTGTGTCCTGCCGCAACCATCCGTATAAAAATAAATTCATATTACCCCAACCGTGCTGGCTGACGGTTCAGGCGGTGGGTTTTTGGCTGGTGGTA
>JAJZNY010000223.1 GCA_021852245.1 Planctomycetota bacterium
CTCTTCCGAAAGGATTCTTAAGCTATCGCTTAACAAAACGAGATATAAAAACGGCTATGCGGATTGCCAATCTGATCGTCAATCACGCGGTTAGCGCGATGAAACACCGTGATTTTATCAAGCGCTACCATGCCTACCGAAAATTTATGCAGTGGAATTCAGTGCTGCTGGGAAAAGAAAATCGTGCGTTACCGGCGAATGTCAAGCGTTTGCTTGGCTGGTTCGGCTCAGCTTCTTCCCGCATCGTCGTGCGAAGGGCCAGGCTCGTAGCGGAGGATGAACTCTCGCGGGTTGCCCTGTTGTTGGCCGCCTACCGCGCCGCCCACGGTCGATATCCCAAATCACTCAGGGCGCTCATTCCGCATTATTTATCGGCCATACCCAAGGACCCGTTTACTGACCAACCCATCGGATATCATCGCGGCACTGTCCGTGTCCGACTCTGGACCCTGCGTAATTTCATCAGCCTGCGCCACCCGCCGCCGCTGAACGCGCGCCTGCGGCAATTTGTGACGCTCACGATTCCCCCCGGACATTACGTGTGGCCGAGGGTTCATTCGCCGGGAAAGTGATCATCGGTTACACGTGAATGGGCACGCTTGGCGATGCAAGCAGTTGGTGTCTGCGGCAACGTTGTGCCATATGGGCTTTGGTCGGTTGTGTTCCACCGTCACCTTGGAATATGCTCACGGCCTGTGAGTTCGCGTCGGTTCGCTTAAAATGTTTGACCGTCCATTTAAGGAGGAATAATGCTTAACCACAGATCGAATACCGGATTATACCGCATTTCGCGGCTGCTCCCGTGGCTCGTTGTCGGACTTATTGCAATTGCGCAGCCCTGTATGTGGACGATCTCGGCGCGTGGAGCGACCGGCGCCAGGCCGACAGTCGCGAAAAAGGTTATGCCGAAAGTTATCGATTCCCATCTGCCCCCGGCCGCCCCGGATGCGCTGGCGATTACGCACCACACCATTACGCTCAATGGCAAGCGAGTCGCATTCACGGCAAGAGCCGGATATATGCCGATCAAAGCGGAAAACGGCAAGGTGCTGGCAAAGATATTTTTTATTGCTTACACGAAAGATGAACCAAAAGGAAAAGCAAATCATCGACCGCTCACCTTCTGCTTCAATGGCGGCCCGGGAGCCGCCTCAAACTGGCTGAACATCGGTTGTGCAGGGCCGTACCGCGTACTTTTAACGCCGGGCGGGAATGTTACGCCGCCGCCGTTCAAACTGGTGAAAAATCACCAGACATGGCTCGGGAAAACAGATTTGGTGTTTATTGACCCGGTCGGTACCGGCTACAGTCGCAAGGAACCGGGGGTGCCGGGAGGGGCATTTTACGGCGTACAGCAGGATATCTCATCCGTGGCCGATTTTATCCGTCTCTATATGACCATGTACCGACGGTGGGGATCACCCATATTTCTGGCGGGGGAAAGTTATGGTACCACTCGTGCGGCTGGCCTGAGTGAATATCTGAGTCAGCACGACGGCATCGACATTAACGGGATGATCCTGATCTCCTGCGCGTTAAATTTTCAAATACTCATGCCGAGCTTCGGTAATGAAACGCCTTATCCGCTCTTCATGCCGACGTATGCCACAACGGCCTGGTACTACCATAAACTCTCGCCAAAATTGGAAAAGCACTTTCACCGAACCATCGCCGAGGCCGAGCATTTTGCGGTTTATGATTATCTGCCGGCACTGGAGATGGGGAGTGATTTGAGCAAAACCCAGAAATTAAAAACGGCTGAGGAAATGTCGCATCTCACCGGGCTTTCCACACGCTATATTCTGGCGGCAAATCTGCGGGTGGGGCCGAACATGTTTGAACAACAACTCCTGCGGAGCGAACACCGCGTCATCGGTCGCATGGACACGCGCCTTTCCGCGTATACCCCGAACGCGCTTGCAGAACGATCCAATTTTGATCCCGCCATGTCACGTTTCACCCCTGCTTTTACCACCGGGTTTAATGAGTTGGTTCAGTCTAAACTGCATTACCGGAACTACCTCCCCTATCGCACGCTTACTCCTCGTGTCTTCCCATGGCATTTTGGAACCGGCGGCATGGGATATCTGTACGTCACGGATAACCTGCAGCAGGGAATTATCCGCGATCCCGGCATGCAGGTTCTCGTGTGCAGCGGCTATTTTGATCTGGCCACACCGTTTTTTGGAACCATTTATTCAATGGATCATCTGCATCTGAGCAAAAAACTTCAGTCGCATATCCATATGGTGTTTTTTCGGGGCGGACATATGGTGTATCACCCGCACGACATGCTGATCAGGCTCCGCCGCGATGTGTCGCATCTGATCGACTCCGCCCGATAATATTTCTGCGTCATTGAGCGGAAAGTATTCCCGGACTTCGCTATTCCGATAGCGAGGTCCTTTTTTCATGCGCATTTATTGGATCGATTCACATGTGAAAATCTCATGCCCAGACCGCAAATCTCCCGATGACACTCAGGCTGATGTGCCGGTTTTAATCGGCGTGGCAACCTGATAGCGCCTGCACATCGACAGCGAAATCATCGCGCCTGCGGCGCCGTAGAACGAAGCGAGGAAGGCATGCCTGAAGCAACTCCTGAATCCAAACCGCCGGTACGTCGAAAACCTCTGAATGCGGCAAGCATTCCCCTGACAGAGGCGACCGGCTTTGTCAAAGAAAAGCGTTTTGCCAAAGACGCGGAATATCTGCGGGCGGACAGCGTTACCCATGAATCGGATAAAGGTGAAGATAGGGGCCTTCCCTACCATGTGTTCCTGCCTGCCGACAAGCGTTACGGCCCGGAGGAGTCATTTTCCATGATCCGCTGGGGTGGCAGGGTGATCGTTGCCTCGGAAGATATGGGGGAGTTGCGCGAGTTGGCCGCCCGCTACGTGAAACACGAGGGATTCGTCATCGATCTGCCACCGACGGAGCTGAAGAAAACTTTTTTCGGACTCCCCATCTTCGGCAAAAAGTACCATTATTTTATCGCCCGGAGGGTCCATCTGTTGAGGCCGGGGGAATCGACAGACCGATTCACTTACAGTGTGCAGCTCGCCAGCCGCCGAAACGGCAATGAGGTCGAATACGTCGTAGTGAAACAGGTACCGACGGTGGACCGCGTGATGTCGAGACTGCGCCAGAAATTTCCAGACACCCCGATGGATGAGTTGCGGCGGCGGGCGCTGAAATTTACAGACAAAATATTTCCCGTATTTCTGAGCCGCGAGGCGGCCATGCTCAAAATACTTCAGCGAGATCTGCCCAAACCATACAGCGATCGTGTTCCCCGATGTCTGGGCGTCGAGCATGATTCCAAGGGGTTTGTTCGGACGCTCTATATGAACTGGCTTCGCAACGGCGGACGAATGATTTCGCAACTCGAATTTGCAACCCAGGCGACCGAACTGCTGCAGGTGCTTCACGATAAGGTCGGCGTGATTCATCTTGATCTCCGGCTGGATAATTTCGTCATCACATCCGAGGGCGTCGGCTTCATCGATTTCGGTTCTGCCGTGCGAGTAGGCGAGTCTTTCGGGGATAATACGCTGCTCTCAACGCTCTTTGAGGAAATGATGCGGACCAGCCAGATTCAACGCATGCTTTACACCATGAGCGAAAAAGGACTGGTGACATCCGATGTTCTTTGTCAGGGCGTGCACAAAGTGGATAAGGCCGTCGACCTGTTCTATCTCGCGTACCAGATGAATACGCCCCACCAGAATCCCGATTTTGTCGGTCTGATTAATTATGATCCAAGAAGTGCTGAAGCGCGGCATATCAAGTATCTGACCAGCGAGATATTGAGGCCGGAAGATCGTGCCAACAGCCCGTATAAAACCGCCTCCGATATTCTGCGGGGTCTTGCAAAGGTAAAGCGAGATATCGAGACGGGTGCCGAAGCGCTCCAGCCGAGCCCCGCAAAATCCCGCCGCATGGCGGACGAGTCGGCCGGTACACGACGCCCATCAGCGGTTCCGGTTTCCAAGCCAAGTGTGGCCGCGAGATAACGCCGGTGGCCATCAACACGGGGTAAACGGGAGCAGGATACGCGTGCTTTATAACCTTCTGATTGCGGTTGATACGGAGCCGGTTTCTCGCATCGGATCATTTCATTCTCAGACGCTTCTCGGCTATCATCTCCTACGTACAGTCGTTTACGTATCGAGGTCGAGACTATGCCGAGATGCCCATCATGTTTCACACTGATGTCACGTGTTCAGGAACCGCAATACCACTATTGCACCTGCAGCAATTGTTTCGGGAACTGGTCACCCAAGCCCAATCTGCTGCATTGGGTCATGGCCGATCCGACTCCGTCGGAAACCTCGGCCGATGAGCCAAGCCTGAAAGAATTGGCAGCCCTCGTTGCGGAATCTGACTCCAAAAAACCATTTCAATGTCCGGAATGCCGGCAAACGTTGCGGATCGGTCGCCTGCATCTGATGATTCCGGTAAACGTTCAGGAATGCATCAAGTGCGGATGTGTATGGACGGATGTCGGCAAGCGGCCGCTGATCAAAAAATTGTTCCACGCGATGAAAACCAGCACCGATCCTCGAATTGTCTCTCTGCGGGAGCGCTGCGCCAGGGTAGAAGCAACCAGTGCCGTGATTGATGCCCAAGCGGCGAAACCCATGCCGCAAACCGGCATGATCAACCCGGGCAGCAACTGGATATCGGGCGGGGGATACAGCGGCGGATCACCTCTCAATACGCTCTTGGACATCCTTATCTATTGACCACTTGGATTGCCATGCTCCGTCTGCTAGCATGGTGGGTAGTTTTGGAGGCTCTCTCCGGATGAGTGACTGGCAGGAAGCAGAACGGCGCATAGAACGAGCCCACGACCTCTATGAACGTGGCAAGTGGGAAGAAGCGCTTGTCGAATTAAAACGAGCCA
>JAJZNY010000299.1 GCA_021852245.1 Planctomycetota bacterium
TGCTGCAGGGAGTCCGCATGAACTTTGAAAGCGGGCCGGAACCCGCGAAAGGCACCCATGCGACAAACCATTGAGCTCATTGGAGAATTCGGACTGCTCCTCCGCGATTCGGTTGCCGCCATCGGACCATCCCTGTTTCGCGGCCGCGGAAGCCGCCTGAGCTGGCACAATCTATGGCTACAGATGAACCGTATTGGCATCGACAGTCTGCCGATTGTAATTCTCGTGATGGCAAGCATTGGTGCTATTCTTGCGATGCAGATGGCGCCGGAACTGGCGAAATTCGGCATGGTGCCGGTTACGGCCGAAGTGGTGGCATTGGCAACTTTCCGGGAAATGGGGCCGCTGGTTTCCGCCGTTGTTCTGACGGGATTCGGCGGGTCCGCCATTGCAGCGGAAATCGGCACCATGGTGGTGGGGGAGGAAATCGAGGCCCTTGAGGCACACGCCATCGATCCGGTACGGTTTCTCGTCGTGCCGCGGCTGCTGGCGTGCATCGTCATGATGGTGTGTCTGACCGTGGTGGGAGACCTGGCGGCCATCGCCGGCGGCATGCTGATAGGGGGGATGTTCCTGCATCTGAATCCTGTTCAGTTTTATGAACATGCCGTGAAGCTTCTCACGGTCGGCGATTTTATCACCGGGCTGATCAAGGCGGCGGTATTCGGGCTTGAGATCAGCATTATCGCCTGCTTTCTGGGGTTGAAGGTGCGTGGCGGGGCGCAGGGGGTGGGCATCAACACCAGCCGTACCGTGGTGATGACGATTGTGGCGCTGATCATCACCGACCTGTTTTTCACGACGATCTTCTTTTATCTCGGGGTTTGATGTTCCATGATCTCACCGCAACCCACGCCGCGAGAACCGATTATCGAACTCAAGGGCCTCCGTAAAAGCTTCGGAGACCAGGTGCTTTACGACGGCCTGAATCTCCAGGTCTTCCCCGGCGAGACCCTCGTGATCATGGGGGGCTCCGGGTCCGGAAAGTCCACCCTGCTGCGAATTCTCATGGGGCATCTCCCCTACGACGAAGGCAGTGTCCTCATTCACTCGCATGAACTCCAGGATTTTTCCCGGCGTGAACTCAATGCCTGGCGGCTCATGGTGGGTGTGCTTTTCCAGACCGGTGCACTGTTCAATTCCATGTCGCTGAGGGAAAACCTCGCTCTGCCTGTCCGGGAGCACACCGATCTGCCCGAGGAACTGATTCAGATCATGATCAAGATATATCTGCAGCTCGTAGGTCTGCGCGAAAGCATCGACCGAATGCCCTCAGAGCTCTCCGGGGGCATGAAAAAACGGGGCGGTTTGGCGCGGGCGCTGATGATGCAGCCGCGTATGCTGTTTTATGATGAGCCGACCGCCGGACTCGATCCCGTCAGCAGCGCCCAGATTTCGCAACTGATCCTCGACCTGAAGCAAAAAATGGATGTGACCAGTATCGTCATTACTCATGACATGAAAGCCGCGTTTGAGGTGGCTGATCGGATGGCACTGCTTGCCGGGAAACGCTTCCACCTGATCGGTACACCGGAGGAATTTCGAACTTCCAAAGACCCGCTGGTGCGCCAGTTTGTCGACGGATTGCTGGAAGGGCCCTTGAGCCCTCAATCGGACCAGCAGGCATATGAAGCGGATTTGTTACACAGGGATACGGATTAACAGGTGATCTATGGCTAAAAAACAAGGTGATGCGCTGCGTGCGGGCGTGTTTATGATACTGAGCCTGCTGGCGATAGTGTTTATTATTGTCGCGATCAAAGGCTTCGCGCGTGTCTTCATGCCGACGCAGACCGTTACGGCACGATTCACACTCCGGGCCGATCTGGGCGGCCTCAATCGCGGAGACAATGTCCGCATCGGCGGCTACACGGTCGGTTCAGTTCAATCCATTAATATTAAATCGTCCCGGCCGCAACCCTGTATCGATGTCACCTTCACCATTCCCAAGCGATATGTCCTGCGTAAAGGGGTATATCTCGCCGTGGGAGGCACCGTGACCGGCACAAGCTGGCTGAATTTCAGTTCGCTGGGCACCGGCGCTCCGATACCGGCCGGAACCGTCATCCCCGGCCATGCCGGCGGGCCGGCGAATGAACTGGCGCGAGCCTCAGCCATCATGCCGGCTGTTGCCGCAATCCTCAATCAAGTACGGACCACGACCCTTCCGAAGGTCAATACGGCTCTGACACAAATCGGCTCCGCCGCCCACTCCTTTGATCTCGCGGCCACATCGGCCGATAAGACGCTCTCCACCGTGCAGCCCCGCGTGCCGGAAATCATTCATCATTACAATCGGTTCACCTCCAGCGTCGCCTACGCCATGAATCAGGCGGGCAAATTGATTCACTCCGGCCGCAAAACCGCTCTGCCCGATATCAACGTCATCACCGCTGATATTAAAAAATCCCTGCCCGGCCTGCTGCGGCAGATTCACGGCAATCTGACCGAACTGCACACCGCGCTGATTGACGCTTCCGGCGCCGCCGGGGACGCGCATCGGCTTCTGAGCCGCAACGGGCACCGAATCAATACCATGATCAAATCGCTTGCCACCGCATCGGCCAATCTCAAACTCTTCGCCATTGAAATTCACCAAAGCCCCTGGCGGTTGCTGTACCGGCCCGGAAAAAACGAACAGGCCAATGTGCAGCTTTACGACGCAGTTCGTGAATTTAATGATGCCGCCCGCAATCTCTCCAATACATCCTACGAATTGCGGAAGTTGTTGAAGACCGGCGCCCATACGGCGGCCCAGAAGAAGATGCTCTCCACCTATATGCAGATGCTTGACCGGAGTTTCAGTCATTTTCGCGCTGTGGAAAGCAAGTTCTGGCAGCTCGTCCGACATTAAGCCGACCGAAGGCAATCGTTGCGCACCCCCTCGGCAGATGACGGCCGCAGCCGGAGGGGCGACCGTACTCCGTGGCGTGGAAGGTATCAGGACTGCAGGGATTCGGCCTCGAAAAGGCGCGTGTACCAATCCAGAAAACTCTTTGCGGCCGGCTTCCCAGCCTGCAGATATTTCGCGTTAATCGCTGCTCCGTATGGCAGCCCCGGATGTTCTTGCCACGCCAGCCAGCAATGCAATTCGGCCTTCCGCCAGTCGGGCTCCGAAAAACGCCGCTCGATCCTGGCGGCGGCGGCGGTTGACTGCTGCGAGTGCACAAACAGGGCGTCACCGTCCGGCACAAGCGCGGCGACTAAATCCTCAAGCTTGCCGAAGTTGGTTCGGTTGTCCGGCATGATCCATACGCCGAGTCTGACACCGAGCCCCGGTAATTCACGGATAAATCCGTCCTTGGGCGCATCCTTCGGCAAATCGCCGAGCTGGGAACCCAGCGGCTCGAGTACCCCGCACACCTGCCGCCACCGCTGGTCGACGGTCTTGTCGGCATCCAGCACAAAACCCACTGCTGCGCTTTCGTTACCCGCTGCGGCTTTCACGGCTACCGACATCGCCCTGAGGTCGGCCCCGTCACCTTCGCATTCATCAATCTCGACGCCCGGCCCCTCTGGCTTCTCGACGGCATCGAGGCCTTTGGCCAAGTGGAGGATGACATGTCGATCGTCTCGTCCCTCGACGTAAAGCTTCCCCCGGTACATCACCGCACCTCGATGTCATGCTCGCTGGCCGTTATGATTTCCCCTCCGGAAAACGGCACGCTCGACTCCAATTTCGGGTCGATCTTATTCAGTGATACCTCCGGTTGCAGCCTTTCGTCCTCACGACACGCCTGCGCGAGGCCGCGAATACAGTCGTAGCTGTGCGTGGTTGCAAACACCTGCACATTCAGTTCGGTCGCGGTCCGTATCACCAGCCGCCAGAGATCAGCCATGACCGAATAATGGAAACCGGTGTCGATCTCATCGACAATGAGGAACCCTTTACTGGAGGTGATAACGGAAAGGGCAATGGCCAGCAGCCGGCGCATCCCATCACCGCAACTGCCGAGCGGAACCCGGCCGTCCCCACCTTTGAAGCCCATCATGATTCCGGACCGCTCGGAATAGGACCGCTCGCCCGAGAGAAATGCGATAGAATCGATTCGCGGATCGAGCACCCCCATCGCCCTGATAACCTCGGATTCACGGGAAGCCGTGATAAGCTGGTCCCACATGCCAGCCATGCTGGCGGTGCCAAGGGAGTCTGGGGTGATGAACCGCGCCCGGCTCGAGCTGACCGTTCCGCCCCGGCGGGGTCGGCGCCGCATCAACGCGGTGGGCAGCGCCAACAAGCTGGTCCCCTCCTCGGTGAGAGGTATGGTGATAGGTGGATCACTGGCGCCTTTCCGTGCCCCGATCCGCAAGGCCAAAGTGGGCAGGCGTGATGTCCGCCCCTCGGGAAGAAAAAACTCCCGCATCTCGGTCATCGACGCCTTGCCAATCTCCGCGTCCACCGGCGCTGGTTCGTCGACCGACGCCGGGTCATTGTTCGGCCGTATCGAAAATTTGGTGCCCTCGGATACCTTGTGGCCGTGGAAAAAATGAGAGAGGTCGGGGAGAAGGTCGAAGCCGACCGGAGGGTCGCGATCGGTTACGACAACCTCCTCTCCCCGGCGCCGCGCGGTATCCACCATGACCACCGGATCACCGCCAGAGGCCAGGAGGTGAATGGACTCCAGCAGTGCGGTCTTGCCGGCGTTGTTCCTGCCCACCAGGAGGTTGACCCGACTGAGCCCTTTCAGCGTGTAGCGTCTGAAGCCTCGGTAATTCTCGACATCAACGGTTGTAAGCATACTGCGTCCACCTCGGTAATACCGTCGCCGAAGTATAACTCGGCTGCTCTCGCGGCTCCACCCCGCCGCCAACGCCCGCGGAGCAATGCCAGGGCGAACGCATACTAAATTTTGTTTGAGCTTGGCAACTTGGTGATGGGGTGTTAGGATTTTGTTCAACTGAG
>JAJZNY010000292.1 GCA_021852245.1 Planctomycetota bacterium
CCGAGACATTGGAGGTCGAGGTACACATGCCTGTTAAGTCTCAACCACGTCACAAGCGATTACTCAGGCTCTGCCTGGTGCCTGTTGGCTGGGCGCTCTGGCTCTTCATCCTCCTTTCCATGCTCTCGTATCACCCCTCCGACCCCACCATCCTCAACAGTTCTCCGGCTTACTACGCCGGACATGTTGCCGGGCATAATTGGTGCGGCATTTTCGGGGCCTCCATCTCCGCCCTGCTGATGAATAACCTCGGCCCGGGGGCGTGGGTATTGCTGATCATGCTCGGGGCGGTCCTGGTGGTTTTCAGCGTCGGCGGCAACGTTACGCAGCTGATCTTCCGCCTGCTGGGCGGCGTGGTATTAATCGCAGGTGTCAGCGGCCTGGCCAATCTGCTTCATATGGACACATCCCTACCCGCCGGGCCGGGTGGCATGCTCGGCATGGCGATTGGGTCGATTCTTAAACGCACCCTTTCCACCGCCGGCTCGGCTCTGGTGCTCGCACTGGCCGTGATTGTCGGCCTGCTGCTGGCCGCTGATGAAATTGTCATGGCGATTTTTCCCATGACGGCCAAGGCCCTGAAAAAAGTGCCCGCCGATGAAATTGCCGGCACAGCCGGAACACTGGCCGGTGGACTCTGGGGATGGATCGCCAAAGGATTCGCCGCCATCTTTACCCGCAAACCCGCCGCCAAGGGCAAAAAGCCGAAGGTTGCAGCAGCCAAACCGATCGCCAAAGTCGATGCCCCAAACGCCCCCGCCGCTTTGGATGCGGCAGACTCTACTGCCACTCTCACCGAGCCGGAACCTGCAGAGCCGGCCGCCGATACCCCCGTCGCCACCGATGCCGATGGTGATGCACCGGCCCCGAAGCCGCCGCGTGAAGAGCCGATCGTCCGCCGTCCAAAAGTGATTAATATCGAAGCGCTGCTTCCCTTCCGCAGTGCTCCGCCGCCGGCCACCAAGCAGGACTTGGGCAATTTCCGCCTGCCGGGGCTGGATTTGCTCGCCGATGCCGAGCCGCAGAATACCGACGGGCAGGAAGAAGCGGTGCGGCAGAAGGCACGCGATCTGGAACAGTGTCTGCAGAGTTTCAAGCTGGATGTCAAAGTGGTGGCCATCGACACCGGCCCCGTGGTGACGCTTTACGAGCTGGAACTGGCCCCCGGTATTAAAAGTGAAAAGGTCGGCAGCCTTTCCAAAAATATTGCCCGTGCTCTGAAAAGCCCGCCGGTGCGCATCATCGACAACATCCCCGGCAAATCCACCATGGGCGTCGAGGTGCCCAACACCGATAAAGAACGAGTCCGTCTCAAGGAGCTTATGCTTCTGAGCGAAACCGCCATGGCGAAGATGGCCCTGCCCATGTGCCTGGGCAAGGATGCCTCCGGCAACCCGCTGGTGGAGGATCTGGCCCGCATGCCCCACCTGCTCATCGCCGGCACCACCGGATCGGGCAAATCCGTCTGCATCAATGCGATTATCATGTCGCTGCTGCTGACCCAGCGGCCGGACCATGTTAAATTTATCATGGTCGATCCGAAAATGGTCGAGATGCAGGATTACAAATCGGTCCCGCATCTCATGTCTCCCATCATCGACGACATGACCAAGGCCGAGGGAATGCTCTCCTGGGTGGCCGACAAAATGGACGAACGCTACGAAACGCTCTCCGAAGCGGGCGTGCGGCACATTCAGCAGTTCAATCAGCTCAGCCGCGAGGATATTCTGGATCGCTTCAAACCTTCCACCCCGGAGGAGGAAGCGCGTATTCCGTTCCACATGCCGTACATCGTGGTGCTGATTGACGAACTGGCCGATCTGATGATGACCAGCAAGGAAGTGGAGAGCCACATCGTCCGCATTGCCCAGAAGGCGCGGGCCGTGGGGATTCATTTAATACTTGCCACGCAGCGGCCCGAGGCGACGGTTGTCACCGGGCTGATCAAATCCAACATGCCGGGGCGCATCTGCTTTCAGGTGCGGTCCAAGATGGACTCGCGCATCATGCTGGATCAGAACGGCGGCGAGGTGCTGCTGGGCCAGGGCGACATGCTGATGCTGCGGCCGACGGGCGGAGCCCTGCTGCGCGGGCAGGGGGTGTTCGTGGATGATGCCGAGATCAAGCAGGTGTGCAAATTCCTCGCCGATGTCGCCCAGCCGGAATTTCATCCGGAGCTGATGCAGCTTGGTGCCCCGACCGGCCTGCAGGAATCGGAAAAAGATCCCCTCTTCAACGAAGCGGTGGATATTATTATTGAAACGCAGCGTGGCTCGGTCAGCCTGCTGCAGCGGCGGCTGGCGATCGGCTATTCCCGTGCCAGTCGGCTCATCGATCAGATGCGGGCGGCGGGCATTGTCGGGGCGTACAAGGGGAGTCAGGCCAGCGAGGTGAATATCACGGCGGAGGAGTGGGAGCAGGTGAAGAATTCCGAGGCGGCGGCCAAGGCGGAAGAGACGCAAAGCGTTCCGCCGTCAGATGAGGAAGATGCCGCCGATCCCGATGCGGATGAATCACATCACGAATAATAGTGCTCCGGCAAACCGGCGGCAAAAATCGCTTGGCCGTTTCGGGCGGGCTTTGTTTATGTTGCGGCAATTTTTGGTTATAACACCGACATGAGCCTCGTGAAGTCCAAGCAACGCATCGCCGACCATGGGGAGGTATTCACCCCGCCATGGATGGTCGAGGCCATGCTCGATCTCGTGAAGGGCGAAACCCAGCGGATTGACTCACGCTTCCTTGAGCCAGCATGCGGCAGCGGCAACTTCCTCGTGCGGATTCTCCAGCGCAAGCTCGCCGCCGTCGAATTTAAGTTTGGCCAGTCCGGTTTTGAAAAACGACATTACGCGCTGCTCGCGCTGATGTGCATCTACGGCATCGAACTGCTGCCCGACAACATCGCCGAGTGCCGCGCAAACCTGCTTGAAATCTTCGCGGCGTACCTGAACCTCGAACCATCGAAGGGCCTTTATGGCGCGGGGTATTACGTCCTCACGCAAAACATCATACATGGAGACGCCCTGGCCATGCGCACCTATGACGCCCTGCCGATCACCTTCGCTGAGTGGGGCTATTTGGGCAAAGGCAAATTCCAGCGGCGAGACTTCCGCCTCGACACGCTCTCTCAATCATCAACCCTTAGGGCCGAAGGATCACTCTTCGCCCACCTCGAAAAGCACGAGATTTTCAAGCCCATCAAGACCTACCCGCCGATGACGGTCAGCGAACTTGCCGCCGCTGTGCCAGGGGCCACCGCATGAGCATCCAAGCCAACTTTACTCTGCGCGGACGCAACCCGGATGTACTCTCGTGCATCGCAAACCTCTCCAACGATGAGGTGTTCACGCCACCCGAGTTGGCCAACAGAATGCTCGACACCTTGGCCGAGGCGTGGGCCGCCGGCAACGGCGGCGCGAATATCTGGGCCGACAGAAATGTGAAATTTCTGGACCCCTGCACGAAATCCGGCGTGTTCCTGCGCGAGATCACCAGCCGCCTCAACAAGGGGTTGGAGAAGGAAATTCCAAATCTTCAGAAACGCGTTGACCACATTCTCACGAAACAGGTCTTTGGCATCGCCATCACGCGGATCACCAGCCTGCTGGCGCGCCGCAGCGTGTATTGCTCAAGGCACGCCAAAGGCGAGCACTCCATCACCAAGTCCTTCGCCGACGATGACGGGAATATCTGGTTTCAGCGCATAGAGCATACCTGGGGCGATACCAAATGTGAGTTTTGCGGCGCGCCAAGGGCTATTCTGGACCGGGACACAGACCTTGAGAATTACGCTTATGGATTCATCCACACCGACAACATCAACGCTCGGCTCTCAGAAATGTTTGGAGGAAACATGCAATTCGACGTTATTATAGGTAATCCGCCCTATCAGATGAAGGGGGGCGCGGGCGGTTCCAGCGACTCTTCGATTTACCATCTATTTGTGCAACAGTCGCTCAGCCTCGAACCCCGCTTTGTCAGCATGGTAATTCCTTCACGGTGGATGGCCGGCGGCCGCGGACTCGATGAATTCCGCGCAAAGATGCTCACCGATGGGCATCTCCGATACCTGACCGATTTCCCCGACGCAGGCGAGGCCTTTCCCGGCGTTCAGATTAAAGGCGGCGTCTCATACTTCCTCTGGGATGCTGGACACAATGGCCCCTGCAACGTTACGCGCGTCTCCGGCGGAGTGGAACACGCCCAGCCTAACCGTATGCTGGGTGAATTCGACGTTTTCGTGCGCGACGAACGGTCACTTGGGGTCCTCCGAAAAGTGCTAACCAAGAAGGAGCCGTCAATCCTCGAACTCATCTCCGGTGACACACCATTTGGCATCGCCACGAATTTCGAGGATTGGAAAGAAAAACCGGCCGAGGGGCTGATACCCCTTCACTTGATAGCCCGGGGAAGCCGAACCGTCGGCTTCATAGACCGCCGCCATGTCTGCAAGAACGTGGCCGCATTAGACACATGGAAGGTCCTCGTCCCGAAGGCCTATGGAGCCGGTGAATCCTTTCCCCATCAAATTCTGGGAAGAGAGATCGTTGCGGCACCTCCCTCGGCATGCACACAGTCCTACCTGGCCGTTTCGCCGTTCCAGTCCGAGCGCGCGGCGCGCAGCTTTGCAAGCTACTACCGAACCCGCATCTTCCGGTTTCTCGTCTCTCTGCGGAAGATCACGCAAGATGCCCTCCGATCCACGTATTCATGGGTTCCAGAGCAGGCTTGGAATCGCAAATGGACGGATGCGCTGCTCTACGAGAAATACGGCATCAGCAAGGAGGAGATCACCTTTATTGAATCGATGGTCCGCCCGATGGGTGAAGGCGATGAATAAGACCGTCGATGAAATCCTTGCACCCAAGCCGGAGGCCCGCCCGCGTATCTACGCCTATTCCATCGCTGACGCGGCGCATAACGGACTATTCAAGGTCGGCCAGACCACGCGGGACGTAAAACAGCGCGTCGCCGAGCAACTCAGAACCGCCGCGATCAAAAACTACAAGATCGAACTCGATGAGTATGCCGAGCGCACCGACGGCACAATTTTTACCGACCATCAGGTGCGGGCCGCCCTCGCAAGGAAAGGCTTCGAGAACGCCGAATTGGAATGGGTACGTTGCACCCTTGATGATGTCAAGACCGTACTCGCCGAGTTACGCACCGGCCAAAACTTCACCGGGACGCACCACCAGACGTTCCCAATGCGGCGGGAACAGGCCGAAGCTGTCGCAAGGACTTTCAACTACTTCAGCTCAATTTGGGCGGAGAGCAAGAGAGCGGTCCCACGCTTCTTGTGGAACGCCAAGATGCGCTTCGGCAAAACGTTCGCCGCCTACCAGCTCGCCAAGAAACTCAGAGCGAAGCGCGTGCTCGTGCTGACCTTCAAACCCGCCGTGGGGGACGCCTGGCGGACGGACCTTGAATCGCATGTGGAATTTGATGGCTGGCAATACCTGTCCCGCAGTTCCGACCGCAATCCATCTGAAGTGCCTGCCGGCAAACCGCTTGTCTATTTTGGATCGTTTCAGGACCTGCTGGGCCGCGACGACGCGGGAAACATCAAGGCCAGAAACGAATGGCTCCATCGCGTGAAATGGGACCTGGTCATCTTCGACGAATATCACTTCGGTGCCTGGCGCGACACTGCCAAGGAACTCTTCGAGGGCGAAGAAGGGGCGGTCGCAACGAAGGAGGCCAAACTTGAATATGCCGCCGACTTGGAACGCGTGAACGAAGACCTCGGCGAATTCTCGGCGAAGGAGACGGAGTTTCTCCCCATCACCGCAAGGGCGTACCTCTACCTCTCCGGGACGCCGTTCAGGGCGCTGGCCACGGGCGAGTTCATTGAGGAGCAAATCTTCAACTGGACGTACACCGACGAACAGCGTGCCAAGGAAAAATTTCCGGAAAAGAAGCCCGGCCGGTGGAACCCATACGCGGCCCTGCCGCAGATGCGGCTACTCACCTATCAAATGCCCGATGAACTGGTGGCCGTCGCAAATCTCGGGGAATTCGACGAGTTTGACCTGAATGCCTTCTTCGAAGCATCGGGCACCGGCAAGAACGCGCAGTTCAAACACAAAAGCGAGGTGCAGAGTTGGCTGGACATCATCCGGGGCGGGTATGTGCCCAAAGCGATTGAGCACCTCAGGGCCGGTACGCGGCCACCATTTCCGTATTCGGACGTGCGTCTGCTTCCCTATCTGCAACATTCCTTCTGGTTCTTACCCAACGTCGCGGCCTGCCACGCCATGGCGAACCTGCTGGCCGAGAGGCATAACGTTTTTTGGCGAGATTACCGTGTAATCGTCGCCGCTGGCGCAAGCGCAGGTATCGGATTGGAGGCGCTGCTGCCCGTGCGCAGGGCCGTCGGCAGCGGATTCGACACCAAGACTATTACGCTCTCTTGCGGCAAGCTCACCACCGGCGTCACGGTTCCCCAGTGGTCATCGATCTTGATGCTACGCAATCTTAAATCGCCGGAAAGCTATTTCCAGGCGGCGTTTCGCGTGCAATCACCGTGGTCAATCAAAAACCCCAACGGCGACAACCCGAACGAAGAGGAAATCCTCAAGCCTGTTTGTTTCGTGTTCGATTTCGCGCCCACCCGTGCGTTACGGCAGCTTTCTGAATACGCGATCGGGCTTTCGCCAAATGAAACAAATCCGGAAAACGCCGTCAGGGACCTCGTATCCTTTCTACCCGTGCTCGCCTACGACGGTGCCAATATGACGCAGATTGACGCGGGGGGCATACTCGATATCGCCATGGCCGGAACCTCGGCCACGCTGCTCGCGCGTAAATGGGAGAGCCCGCTGCTTGTGAATGTGGACAACGACACCCTGCGCCGTATCCTCGACAACCCCGACGCAATGGCCGCCGTCGAGCGCATTGAGGGATGGCGGGCACTTGGCGACAACGTCATCGAAACGATCATCAACAAGAGCGAGAAAATAAAGGAGCTTAAGAACAAGGCGAAGGGTCAGGAGTTGTCAGCGAGAGAAAAAAGGCAGCTCACCCAGGAGGAGAGGGAATTCAAATCCAAACGAAAGCTGGTGCAGGAGAAGCTCATCAAGTTTGCGACGCGCATTCCAGCCTTCATGTATTTGACTGATTTCCGGGAGAACACGTTGCAGGACGTGATCACCAAGATTGACAAAGAGCTATTCGAAACCGTGACCGGCCTGGCGGTAGGGGATTTTCATCTCCTCATCCGGCTCCGCGTATTCAATACCGAGCAGATGAACCAGGCCGTGTTCGCGTTTCGGAGGTATGAGGATTCCTCCCTGCGGTATACAGGGATCGAGAGCCACGAGGGTCTGACCCACTACGGCCTATACGATACCGTGGTGGCGCTGGACAAACGCGGGGGTGTGACCAGCCCCGGCCCGTGAGCAATCCGCAACATACCGCCGCGCACACATATGCCAGACCAGAGTGTAACTGACCCCGGCCCGTGAGCAATCCGCAACCAACAGGGAAGTATGGACCCGATGGAAGTCAGTGTAACTGACCCCGGCCCGTGAGCAATCCGCAACTAGCGCATCACCTCGCGATACGTGTTCATCAGTGTAACTGACCCCGGCCCGTGAGCAATCCGCAACCAGGTGCGGCAATTGACACTCATGGGTTGAAGTGTAACTGACCCCGGCCCGTGAGCAATCCGCAACTACATTCGGCGCTGGCGGCGTCTCGGATTTAGTGTAACTGACCCCGGCCCGTGAGCAATCCGCAACAATCTGACAATTCGGAAGATTCGATGATGTAGTGTAACTGACCCCGGCCCGTGAGCAATCCGCAACTAAGTAGGGTGGTGGTGCTGCGGCGGCCAGAGTGTAACTGACCCCGGCCCGTGAGCAATCCGCAACCCGATGAAACGAGTCACCGTCGCGAGTGAGAGTGTAACTGACCCCGGCCCGTGAGCAATCCGCAACTATCTCCCTCAGCGGCACCTGTCGCCAAGTAGTGTAACTGACCCCGGCCCGTGAGCAATCCGCAACCAGATAAGCCCGTCCAGCCCCGGCAGCGTGAGTGTAACTGACCCCGGCCCGTGAGCCATCCGCAACACATGGTACCATCGGTTGTCACTATCATACAGTGTAACTGACCCCGGCCCGTGAGCAATCCGCAACTAGTTGCATGGGGTATCCTCGTAGTGGTTGAGTGTAACTGACCCCGGCCCGTGAGCAATCCGCAACATTGCCGTTAATCTCGGCTATAACACTAATAGTGTAACTGACCCCGGCCCGTGAGCAATCCGCAACTGGAATTGACGGGGATATTTCCACTTACACAGTGTAACTGACCCCGGCCCGTGAGCAATCCGCAACTCTGCCGCCTGATTGGAGAAACAATGAGTAAGTGTAACTGACCCCGGCCCGTGAGCAATCCGCAACACTCAGCGAGCGCTGGAAGATGATTTTGGTAGTGTAACTGACCCCGGCCCGTGAGCAATCCGCAACCAGATGATATCGATACACCGTTCTGCCCCAAGTGTAACTGACCCCGGCCCGTGAGCAATCCGCAACTGGTTCGATGAACGTCGATATTAAATCTCCAGTGTAACTGACCCCGGCCCGTGAGCAATCCGCAACGGTCGGGTTCGGCGAACAATCTGTAGGAGAAGTGTAACTGACCCCGGCCCGTGAGCAATCCGCAACAAGCCGCGTTCATGGTCAGGTTGTGCTCCAAGTGTAACTGACCCCGGCCCGTGAGCAATCCGCAACGAGTAATTTGAAATCTCAAATTTGTTGTAGCTGATCCCGTGCCGAAAAATGCGGACTGCGTCGATACGAATTCTTTTTTCACCGGCGAATGAAATGCCCAGAAAGACTGCTTGAGCAACTGCCCCCAATCCGCGGACGTAATTTGAAATCTCAAATTTGAAATTTCAAGTTTGTTGCAGACGTTCCCAAGTTGGCGATCAGAAGATGATGGACTGTGTTCCCCGGCGATCCCTGCGGTTATGGACATTTCACGCCTATTGAGGCAAAAATCGTCATTCAGGCCGCTGATAGCCCCTGAACAGATGAAAAATCGCCAAATGGGTGTACCAAATCGCCATTCCGGACGTTATAGTGATAGTAACTGTCCGTGCCCGCCGGGCTCCGGCAGGCACCCCTGTGTGGGAATGGGAATGGTTGGCTCTTGGGGTAAATGACATGAACCAGCATCAACAATTGAAATGGGCGGCTCTGTGGTGTGCGGTCATTTGTCTGGCGGCGTCGGTGTCATGGGCGAGGTTTGTCAACCCCAAGGCGTGGATACCGCCCAAGGCTAACCATGTTCGGATGTCGGGCGGCGAATCCACTGCTCCGCTGCCCCTGCCGGCCACCCCGATGCGCCGCAGCGAGCATCATCGCAAGCCCGCTCCGCCAGCGCTGATCGGCATGCTGGACCTCAACGTGATCAGCGGGCATCGGGTTGTGAATTACCCGACTGAAACGATTGATATTGAAACCCTGATGAACTGGACCAACATAGCCTTGGGACAGCATTACCGCTATGTGCAGGTCAACCCGATGCGGTTCAGTTACAGCCCCACACAGCTTCCGATTCTGTACATCACCGGCTGGACGCCGCTGCCCACGTTCAGTCAGGCCGTCCTGGAACGCCTTCGCGGCTACGTGATGGCGGGGGGCACCATCCTGATCAACTCAAGCTGCGGCCGCCCGGCGTTTAATAAAAGTGTCATGGTTCTGGAACATGAACTTTTCCCCAATCGCCCGTTTGCGGCGCTGCCGCTGGATGATCCGCTCTATCACTGTCTGAACAAGATCAGCTCGATGCGGGTGCGGGTGGGGCTGGGGCCATGGAAAAAAATCCCGCCCTATCTGGATGCGATGTATCTGGGGTGCCGGGCGGCGATCATCTTTTCCCCTGTGGATATGAGCTGGGGATGGAATGCCGCCCAGCGGCCGATCAAAGGGGGCACGCTCTATGATCAGCACGACGCGCTGCGGCTCGGGGCCAATATTCTCACCTATGTGCTGGCGGATTACCGCTACGCCCGGGCGTTTCAGATTCAGAAAATTTATCAACAGTCGCGCATCCCCACTCGCGATCAGCTGGTTTTTGCGCAGGTGGTTAACAACGGCGATTGGAATCCCACGCCGCACGGGCTGCCGAACCTGATGAAATTCATCGACCAGAAAACGACGCTCAGTGTGCAGTTCAAGCGCGTGAAAGTCACCTTGGACAGTGCCAAGATCGGACAGTATCCAATCCTGTATATGACCGGCCTGCGGAATTTTTCCTGGACGCCGCAGCAGGTGCAGAACCTGCATAATTATCTCCATGCCGGCGGGGTGTTGCTGGTGGATGACGCGATGGGGGCCGGGGCGTTTGATCAGGCCTTCCACAAGGAAATCGCGCTGGTATTGCCGCACCATAAGATGCACATGCTGCCGCAGTCAAGCCCGATCTATCACGATCTGTTCAATCTGCAGCAGGTCAACTATTCACCGGTGGTGGCGGCGGCTAATCCGGACCTCCACAGCCCGGTGCTCCAGGCGATCATGCTCGATGGAACGCCGGCGGTCATCTACAGCCGCATCTCCCTTTCCAATGGATGGGAGGATCTGCCCAATCCATACGCCAAAGCGTACAGCACGCACTCGGCCCTGGAATTGGGGGCGAACATTCTGGTCTATGCCACCACACATTGATGACTTTGGGCGCAAAGAGAGTCTCCGCCCGCGAGTCGGGTTGCTGAGATTGTTGCGAGTGTCTTCTGGTCCCCGATTGCGCTGAACCCATGCCTGTTGAAAGAGCGGGATCAACGTGCAAGATCAGGCAGTTGCGAATCGGATCGATACGCCCGGCGGCAGGTTAAATGGCTTCGCCACCCTCGGTGCCGTCGCTGATCCGTATGACATTTTCCAGCGGAAGCACAAATATCTTTCCGTCGCCCACCTGGCCCTTGCCGCCCGGTCCGCTGCGGGCGCCGGTTTTAATCGCCTCGATGGTGGGTTGGACGAACGCCTCATTGACGGCAATTTCCAGACGAACTTTGCGAATCAGATTGACCTGCATCGCCTGGCCGCGAAAGTATTCGGTATGCCCCTTCTGCCGGCCGTAGCCCTGCACATCGCTGACGGTAAGGCGGA
Organism: Planctomycetota bacterium; assembly: GCA_021852245.1. The sequence goes on from JAJZNY010000292.1 coordinate 11,115, forward strand.
ATACCTCGACGCTGCTTAGAGCCTGCTTGACGGCCTCGAGCCGGAACGGCTGAATAATGGCGACAATCAACTTCATGGACATTCTCCATTCTTGTCCTGTCCGGGGCGACAAATGGACGGCCCGGAAAATACTAAATTTCGGCCGACAACCGCCGCAGCCGATAAACCCGATCAGGAATTGGCGGGCACCACGATCGCTGTTTCCGGCAGCGCTCCGATATCCCACGCCGCTTCGCCATGGATGCCCAGATCCAATCCTTCCACCTCCACCACCTCCGGTACGCGGAGGCCGATGGTGGCTTTGACGATCCAACCGACGATCAGTGTACCAACGGCAACAAACACCACCGTGCTCACCGCTGCCAGAAGCTGAATGAGAAATTGATGCACATCTCCCTGCAGCAGTCCGCGCACACCGTTCACGGCGGCAACGGCGAAGAGCCCGGTCAGCAACATACCGAGAAATCCTCCGACACCGTGCACGCCAAAGGCATCGAGCGAGTCATCATAGCCGAGGCGGGCTTTAATCTGCACGGCGAGATAACAGACGGCGCCGGCGAGGATGCCGATGATGGGGGATGCCCAGATGGCGACAAATCCGCAGGCGGGGGTAATGGCCACCAGCCCGGCGACAATACCCGATGCGAGTCCGAGGGTGCTCATGCGGCGGTGGTGAATGTATTCCGCCATGTTCCATGCGAAACCGGACGCCGCCGCCGCCACGGTGGTATTCAGAAACGCGATACCCGCAAGTCCGTCAGCCGCCCCTGCGGAGCCAGCATTAAAACCGTACCAGCCGAACCAGAGAATGCCCGCGCCCAGCAAAGTCAGCGCGAGGGAACTCGGCTGCAGCACCTGATTGGGATACCCATTTCTGCGGCCGATCAGGAGCGAAAGCATCAGGCCGCCGACACCGGAGGCAATTTCGACAACCGTACCCCCGGCAAAATCCGCCACATGCAATTGATCCAGCCATCCTCCGCCCCACACCCAGTGCACCAGCGGGTCGTAGACGAAAGTGGTCCAGAGGAGGACGAATAGCAGGAAGGAGCTGAATTTCATCCGCTCCACAATGGAACCGGCAATAACCGCCGGGGTAATCATCGCAAACATGGCTTGAAACATGCAGAAGACGGTTTCAGGGATATAGTGACCGCTTTGTGCGACGGCGTGGTGCGGGCCGATACCGATGAGCAGGATATCCGCGGGGTTCCAGCCGATGATGCCTCCATGGTCGGTGCCGAAACCGAGCATATAACCGAATAAAATCCACTGCAGAACAATGATTACCAGTGCGGTGTAGGAATGCATCATGGTGGCCAGAACATTTTTCTTGCGCACCATGCCGGCGTAAAAAAGGGCCAGACCGGGAATCATGAACATGACCAGCGCGGTGGAGGCCATCATCCATGCCGTGCTGCCGGTATCGATCTTTACGGCGGGTGCTTTCAGATGCGGGGGCAGGGGTGAAGCGGCTCGGCATATGCCACCGCTGAAAACGGTTAAGCCGAGTACCAGTATCATGAAGGGGATTGCCAAGCGCCGCCGGAGCGCAAGTTGAAAATCGAGCCTGTGCGATGGCTGTGTGTTCATATACCGCATTCCTCCGCCGGTTGATTTCCGCCTGCTGCCTGCACCTCCAGGCACGCGCCCCGATACATTGCCGCTTTTAGTCGCTCTTGCCCGTAATAGCGGCAATGAAATCGGCAGAATTATCAAGAGTTAGGCATGGAAAAGCAAATATGAACAGAAATCGGGCGCATCAAACCCAAGACGGCTGAAAATGGCGAGCAGCCGTTGAGAGAGCGCCGCAAAAAGTAGCGTTGCAGTAGCGGGTTGCCTGATGATGCATCACTTGCGGCGCAAAATGACGCTGCATTGGCTTTAAATATGAAACCAACCGCGAGCTTATGCGTTTGGAGAGAAGAGTACGCTCGTCGGGGGCGGACGTCGGCTTCGATGACATTTGTCGCAGACGGGATATACTCCCATGCTCGTGGCAGTATACCACACCACTCAGCGAGTGGGTGCGGTCGGTTGGAATCGGCCGGGGCGACGCATTGGCAGGAGTTAAACACAGATGAAGCACGGCAAAGAAAATCGGTTTTTGAAATTGATGTCGGTTGTCGCGGGCACGTCGCTGCTCGCGATGGCGGCATCTAACGGCGCAGCGATCGCGGCTCCTCCGATGATCCAATACGTTCCCAAAAACGCCATTATGTACATCGGCATGGCCGGTACTCCGCACCAGTGGCCGGGATATGAGGGTTCAAATTTACAGATGCTCATCAGCCGGAGCCCCCGGCTGCAGAAATTGCTCAAAAATTCCCATTCGGCATCGCCCGCCGGTGAATCGTCTTCCAAGTCGATGGGGGGGGTGTTCAGCCATCCTCTCGCCATTTACCTCACGGATATTAAGGGGGGCACCCAAGGTGGGCAGCCGGACGGCAATCTCGGTATTGTCGTTCAGGCGGGTAAAGATTGGAAAGCCGTGCTCAAAAACATCAGTGATTCCCCGCTTGCAGCCGGGGAAAAGCGCGGGCATGTCGGCGGCATCGTGTACGATATTCTTCAGCCGACGCCGACGGAAATGCGTCTGCTGCGCAATCCGGGGCAGCCCGGGGCAACTTTCGCTGCCAACACGCATTTCCAGGCCCTGACGGCGCAACTCGGGCCGATGTCCGCGGATGCATGGTATATCAACATTCGGAAACTCAGCACTCAGTTATTGAACGGCCACTATGGACAGGCGACGGCGCAGATGCTGCCGCTGATTCAGAAGGTCTACAAGGGTTCAGGCCTGGGCGACTACACGGCTATGGTTGGGGGTGGAGGGTTCCAGGGGAAGAACTACGTCTACCACATGAAGGCCGTGATGGCTACAAGTGAAAAAAATGATACCGCCGGGCTCAAGCGTATGCTGGCACTGGTGCCTGAAAATGCGGCCAGCGTGGCGACCTACCACTTCGATCTGGCGGCGATGTACAAAACCATTGAGAACATCGGGAAGGAGGCGGGCTTTGCTTCTCGCATCAAGCAGGGACTCACCCAGGCCGGCACGCTCGCGGGCATCAGCCTGCGGCGTGATATCATCGATGCTTCAGGGGCCCGATGGGTTACATTCACCGTGCCTGATAAGGCGGGAATGTATTCGACAGTTACGGAAAGTATCCTCAGACATCCGGGAAAGTTTTCCAATGCCCTGCAATCGATTGCACCGCTGGCTCTGATGGCGATTAACGGTCTCCGCCAGCAGCGAAATCCCAACGCCACACCGATTACCCTTAAGGCGAAGACGGTCGGCACCGACACGATCTACACCATTCATGGTGTGGGCATCTCATGGTGCATCAGCGGCAAGCGATTGATTGTGGCAGAATCCGTTTCATCGATCAAGCAGGCGCTCCAGAACCAATCACAAAAAAATATCATGGACAATCCCGCATTTGCCGCCGCTTACCGAACCATGGCTGCGGATCACGGTCTGAGGGACGTATCGTGGATCGATTCTCCGAAACTCCTGCCGCAATCGTATCTCTGGCTGCTTAAGGCGATTCAAAGAGTTGATGGTGCACGCCCCGCACTCGCCCGGTATCTTCGTCCCAGCGACATGCCGAAGCTGAGTCTGCTGCAGCGATATCAGCAATTCTCTCAGAGCGCCCAGTGGTATACCCCGCACCGTTGGGAATTGGCTATTCACTCATCCTTGCCGGTGGGTGAAGTGCTTACGCCGCAGTCCGCGAGTTTCATGACGGATATTTCCAATCCCCTGGTCGGTAAAATCATCGCCAATTTGGCGGTGGTAGGTGTCGTCAAACGTACCCAGCAGGTTGAGGCGCAGCAACCAGGGCAGGCGGGAAACGCGGGCCAGGCACAGGGTGCACCCGCACCGGCCCAGCCGGCAGGGAATTGATTTCTACGGTGATTCCGGGTCGTTGGCGCATCGTTCAATATGCGCCGCGTCATACAGCGGCCCCGTTGCCGCCTGCATACCGGGACATCGCCTCGCAGCATGTTGCCAGTGCTCATCACTTTCAATGTTCTGTTTCCAGAACGGCCAGGTGCGGCATTGCGTGGGGCGCACGGGATAAATGCTGCACAGCGCTTTGCCCCCGCTGCGCTGCAGAAATATGCAGTCGTAATTCGTCTGCTCGGTCAGGCTGATGCCGCCGGGCAGTTGCCGCAGGTAACGCCGGGCAAAATCTTCCACGGCCAGGCCGAGAAATTCTGATATCGCGAGGATATCGCGATCGGATACCCATACATAGCCGGGCCCGCCGGAGCAGCAGTTGCCACATTGCGTGCAACTGAAGCGCAACCCCTTTTCATACCAGGGGGGCTGAGGCTCTTTGAGAATTCGCAGGCGATGTCGTTTCGGCATATCGGTCACGCCGCGTAGTGTAATGCAGGACTCTGCGGGGGAAAAATGACGGTGCCGCGAGACGCTACCATTGGATTCGATCGCCTCGCCTGTCGGTGTAAATGCCGAAAAGAATGAAAACTGTATCGGAGAGCCACCACGGGATCGTGATGATCAGGCCGTAAATGGACAGGGAAAGCAGCAGCATGAAGATGCCGCGGATGTAATTACCGGCGTAGAAATGGTGAAAGCCGAGAAGTCCAAAAACCACGCAAATCAACAGGGCGACAAGAATATGGCGGGAAGAGCGATGACGGACAAGTTCACGCTGGGCCTGCGCAAAATGGTGCCCGGAATGGATGCCCGAATGATAACCCGTGTGGGAGGTGTAAAAAACACCCGTGCCCGGTAAGCCTACCGTTCGGCGTATGCCCGTTCGTCCGACGGTAACATGGGCTCCGCGGAAGCCGGCCGACAGCGATGCCCCATGCTTTGAGAAATTGACGGTGAGGCCGGGTGCGATGCGCACCCGCCTGAAAAATCTCACGTAACCCATCGACCACCCCCGGCTGGAAAAGACACGCTTGCGATCATGTTAACACCTCAATCGGCAAGCTCAAGACGCCGGGTTTTGTCATCAAGAAAAAATTTCAAATTTATTCTGCAGCATTGAACCTCGCGGACCGATCGGCCGCCCCGCGATGGGCGGTTTTGTGGCTCTGGTATATCGGTCGCGGCCGGTTAAAATCATGAGTTGTACGCTCAAGCGGGAGAATGCTGAAACATTGAAATGTCTCAGCAGGGGACACATTGGGGCGACGAAAGTTTTGGGAGTTCACTTATGGGGCTTATTGGGTGGATATTCTGGCTGGTCGAAATTATCCTCATTCTTTACTGCCTGATTGATGTTATTTCCAAAAGTAAATCCACCGGGTGGAAGGTTCTCTGGGTGATCGTCATCTTTATTTTCCCGATTATTGGATCCATACTGTACATACTCATTGGTAAAAATACCTGACCACGCGGTGCAACGGATTAACGGCCGACATGCCGCCTGCCGGGCGCTACAATAACCATGGCGGCCGATGATTGAGCCCGGTCCACCGGCATGGTCCGGATCACCGGTGAAATACGCGGTTTTCCCCGGTAGCAGTCGCCGGATATCCGCCAAAGCGGGGTATCGCCATGCATCTGATATTTCTACTCCCCATGATGTTGATCGGCCTGATCGGGTTGCTGATTCAAATCGCCTGCCTGATCAGCGTCGCTGTGAAGCCCAAAGATGCGGGGTGGAAAGTGGTGTGGGCGCTGATCATCATATTTTTCCCATTTCTTGGATGCCTGATTTACATTCTGGTCGGACGGAAAATTTAATACTCGCATGGTATTGACCGGTCATGCGAGCGGCATCGCCGTGATGCGGGGCTCTACACGGACGGGGCGATGGCTGTATCCTCAGCCGTCTTGCCGGAAAGCATTCCCGCATCAAATAATCCGGTCAGATACCATCCGTCGCGGCGCGGCTCGACGATGCAAATCAGGCCGTTGGTCAGGGGAAATCGGCGCGGTGCACCCTCCGGCAGCCCCAGGATGTGCCAGATGACATGTTTCATCACACCCCCATGTGACACAACCAGACTATCCCCGCCCGGATGCCGCTGTGCAATCGCATCAAGAATCTTCGAAACCCTCTGCCAGAGCTGTTGATCGGTCTCTACCCCGGCTACGCCGGTCCAGTCCGCCAGATCGCCATTTTCAACGATCCGATTCCCGTCGGCGGCGCGGATGCTGCGCACCTGCTCCCAGGTTTTGCCCTCAAACTCGCCCAGATGGCGCTCTCGCAACTCGGGCGTACAGGAAACGGTGAGTCCGAGTTTGTCGCCGATGATCTCGGCTGTCTGGGCGGCGCGGGGAAGATCGCTGGAGTACAGGGCGGCAAACGGGCTTTGCTGCCGCGTATCAAAAAGCCAATCGGCCAGTAATTTTGCTTGGGCGCGGCCCATGGCGTTGAGTTCGGTGGGGGTGTGCCCCTGAATTCTCCGCTGGGAATTCCAGTCGGTCTGGCCGTGGCGCACCAGCCAGATGCGTGTCACCGGTGGAATGTTCATGCTCGCTGTGCTCCTGTTATGAGGTGATCCTGATCACCGGCGGGCCGCAAGACGGGGATGTTTTTTGCCGCCACACCGCCATAAACGCCGCTATATTATTTTTTCCTGCCGCAGCCAAGCGATGAAGCGCTCGAGTCCTTCCCGCACCTGCACCTTGGGTTCATAACCGAGCTGCTGCCGGGCGCGGGTGATGTCAGCATAGGTGATTTTCGGTTCGGAAAGGGGTGCCGGGACGGCATGGATCCGGGCGGTTTTGCCCAGGATCTGTTCCAGCGTGCGGACAAATTCCGTGTTCTCCACCGGATTCCCGCACCCCAGGTTGAAGATGCGATAACCTTCGGGGGTGTCGAGGGCCCTGAGGAAACCGTCGAGGATGTCATCGATGTAGGTCCAGTCGCGTTTGAGTCTGCCGCCGTCAAAAAGGGTAAGCTCGCGCCCCGCGAGAATGTCCGTCGTCCACTGCCAGGGCATCATATCCGGGCGGCCGTGGGGGCCGTAAACATTGAAAAATCGCAGCACTGTGACCGGCATTGAAAAAACATGAGCATAGGAATGACTGAATATCTCCATGGCCCGCTTGCTGGCCGGATAGGCGGCCAGCGGACGATCGGCGGCGGCGGATTCAGTAAACGGTACCGGTGTTGAACTGCCGTAAACCGATCCCGTAGACGCCAGCAGCAGGTGAACGGGCCCCTGCGATCGGGCGGCCTCAAAGAGATTCACCGATCCGTGCACATTGACGGTGGAATAGAGTGCCGGGTTCTTCACGCTGTAGCGAACCGATGCCATGGCCCCGATATGGGCAAGCGCATCAAAGCGATGGGTATCAAAGAGTTTCCGCACGGCGGCGGCATCGCAGAAATCAACCTGTGCAAAGGTAAAGCCGGGCAGCAATTGAATATCCGCCAGATTACGTTTTTTCAGGCTGGTATCGTAGTAGTCGTTGAGATTGTCGATGCCGACCACCTCGTCTCCGCGCTGCAGAAGTTTCAGGGCAAGACGTGATCCGATGAACCCGGCTGCCCCGGTGACTAATATTTGTGCCATGTTGTAGCGATCCTTTTTTCCCAAGAGCCTTTCGCGCGTCCCCGCGAACTCACGCCACCTGCTCGCCCGCCTGACGCAGAATCTCCAGGCTGGCCGAGCATCCGATCCGATCCGCACCGGCTCCCATCATGGCGAGAGCGTCGGCGGCGGTGCGAATACCACCCGATGCCTTGACCTTCAGCGGGCCGGCATGTTTTTTCAACAGGCGAACCGCTTCAACCGTGGCTCCCCCGGCGGGATGAAAGCCAGTACTGGTTTTGACAAAATCCGCACCGCCGCTGATCGCCGCTTCGCACCCAAGGGCAATCTGGTGTTCATTGAGAACAGCTGTCTCCAATATCACTTTAACAACGGTTCTACTCCAGACACTGCGGGCAGCGCGCACCACCTCCATCACCTCTTCGCGGGCGGCGGGCAGATCGCCTGCCAACAGCAGCGGAATAAACATCACCATGTCGATTTCATTGCATCCATCCTTGACGCAACTCGACGCTTCGACGGCCTTGATCGTGAGACGCCCCGCGCCGAGTGGAAAACCGACGCAGCCGGCGATGGCGGGGAGTTCTTCCAGCGGTCGGCCGCGACTTGCGGCGAGTTCCGCAGCCGTCTCCGACGCCAGATGCGCCCATCGGGGATTGACGCAGACCGCGGCAAAGCGATGTTCAAATGCCTCGATCACCAGACGGCGGATGTCAGCGGCGCCCGCTTCGGCCTTGAGCAGCGTGTGGTCAATTCGTCGCGCGATCTCGCTTCGGAGCGATGAATGATTTTCAGTATGGCTATCCGGGTAACTGATGGCTCCTCCTTGATCGAGGGACAAATTCCAATTGGACAAGGTTATAAACGATGCTCGCGGGAATTTCCTGCATATCCGCCCGATAATTTCCGCCTGCATTGAAATCTTTCATCCGCATGGGACAGATAATTCCAAAACCGGCAAATTCTTCTCAAGTTGCAGATGCAACTTGCCGGGCATCGACTATAATTCGGTTGTGATGGCTCGATGGTCTGTGTGTTCTGATAGGCCGGGAGGTTTTTACAATGGGACGACCGATTGAAAACGCCCAGGGAGTGGATATCTCCAGCGCATTGGCCGGATGGGATTACCAGCCCGGTGAAGTTAATGTGCGGCTTATCCGCGGAAATGACGGCCGACGGAAAATTCAGCTTCGCCTTGACCTCGGGTTGCTGCAGATGGAAACGACCGGCCGACCGGACGGTAAACGGCCTAACAACTGTGCCAGTGAACTCGAGTACCAATTACGCCGCAAGCGGGCATTCGAACGCAAACATGAATCCGCCGCTCCGTTTTTGATTTCGCATGCCGATGTCCGGGCGTTGCGGGAAGAGTCCGGTATGTATTACCACCGCTACGTTTCGTTTTTCGTGCTTGGGGATTACAAGGCGGTTGTCCGGGATACACAGCATAATCTGGATATTTTTGATCTCTGCCGGACCGCAGCGCGAAATCTCAGCGACCGGAGCGCCCTTGAGCATTACCGCCCGCACGTATTGATGATGCAGGGACGGGCGCGGGCCTGCGCCGCACTCAAGCATCATTATCTGGGGTCCGCATTGGGATATCTGCGGGGGGCACTCAAACAGATCGAACATTGCCTCTCGCAGGATCCCCGCCATCCGATTGATATTAAATATTCTGCGGAAGCCCGCGTCCTGATGCATCTGATTCAGGATATCAAGCGTCAACTGCCGACCGATCCGCGTGAAGAATTGCAGCAACTCCTGACCAAGGCGGTGCAGACCGAAAATTTTGAAGAAGCCGCAGCCCTGCGCGATCAAATCATGGCCATGGAGACGATGTGCAGTGTTGAGCGACCGGCATCGCCGGGCAAGCACGGTCGGCGGCACCGCGCCGCGCCGCCGGGCGATTCAACTTCAGATGCCACTCCGCCGCGGGACAATCCCTCATCGCAGGCGTAATTTGCCGCTGATCCTGATCTTGCGGTCCGCTCGGCTGTTTTTCAGTTTCAAGCTCCCGCCCGCCGGGCTCAACGGCCCCTCCCTCGGCCTGCCGACTATCCTTCACCGAACCCATCGGCCCAAAAAAAACGTCTTTTCCCGAATTGTCTTGTTGATTCAGCCTCTGCGGATTACGCTATAACCTTTGGCGGAGGTGTCATTGCGGCAAGGATCGCCCGGCGATCGCGTCCGCCACGTGAAAGTTTTGGAGTTCCCATGCGTACGGATGTTAAAATCGCCCTGGTCGCGGCGATTGTCCTCATTATCCTTGTGGTGGTGTACATCGAACTCAGGCATTCGTCAAAGAGGGCCGTGCTGCAGAATACGGCGGCGTCTTCGGCCCCACCGCTGGTGCAGTCGAATAACCCGGCACCGAACCCGGACAACTCTCTGGCATCGAGCGAAAATCCGGTAGGGGGGGCGGCCAGTGTTCCGCTTCCAACCCCTGCCACCATGCCGACAACCGGCCCCGCCACCACAACGGCCGTTTCTCCGAGTACCTTGCCGACGACTTCTCCAGCCGGGACGCAGCCTTCAGCCGGCTCGTTAACTACTAATACCTCCTCTGCCTCTCAGGGGCTGGGAAATAATCTGGGGGTGGATAACTCCATCTCTGACAATTCCAGCACGGGTGGCTTGGGGGCAACTTCAGATAATTCCTCAAACAGCGGCCTTGGCCTTGGTAATAATTCGGGCGGAGGCATCAGTTCATCCGGCGGTACCGGTATCAATACGGGTACGACGCCGAACGCTTCGTCAGGATCGGGTTCCGGTAGTAGACACTATTATCGCATCCGGCGGGGTGATACGCTCGTCGGTATCTCGCGGGCAATCTATGGCACGCCCGGTATGGTGACGGCCATTGAGGCGGCCAACCCCGGTCTCTCGGCCCGCGATCTGCGGATTGGTCAGCGGATACGCCTGCCGCGCAAAACCCGCCATATGGCCACCTCGCACCATCGCAGAAGCTACCGCCGATCTGTCAGCCGCCGGCACATTCATTCATCTCATGGCGGCCGGGTGTACATCGTCCGGAGCGGTGACGATCTGTATTCCATCGCACGCCGCGAATACCATAACGGGGCGGATTGGAAAATCATTTACCGAGCCAACCGGCGGAAGATCGGTCCGAATCCCGCGCACATTTTCGTCGGAGAACGCCTCTACATACCTGCCCGCTGAATGGGTCAGGTTCCGGTTCAAGCAGTTTCGGGAATATCACGGCATGCTGGATATTAAATTTATACGCGAATCGCCGGACGCGGTTCGCCACGGTGCTCAGGCCAAGAACATCCCCATCGAGCTGGATCGCCTGCTGGAACTTGACGCCCAAAGGCGTCATCTCCAAACGCAGCTTCAGGCGCTCACCACCGAGCAGAATCAGATCAGTCGCGACATCGGCCCGCTGATGGGGCAGTTGAAAAAGATATCCGATCCCGCCGCCAAGGCGCAGCTTGAGAGCCGGGCACAGGCTCTGCGGCAGAAATCGACGGAACTCAAATCGCAGGCGGCTGAGCTGGAGGAGCAGATTCGATCGTTGGATCCCCAGATTGATGCCATTCTGCTCACCATTCCGCAGCCGCCCGATGAGGATGTCCCCGCGGGAAAAAGTTCCGAAGATAATGTTGAACTCCGCCGTTGGGGACAGATTCCGACATTTGATTTTACGCCGCAGAGCCATGTTGACCTTGGCCGCAAGCTCAGGCTTTTTGATGTCGAGCGGGGGGTGAAACTCGCCGGTTCTCGCAGTTATTTTCTCACCGGCGCGGGAGCTCTGCTACATCAGGCGGTGTTGCGCCTGGCCATGGACATGATGGTTCATGAAAAAGGATTCACGCCCATGGCGGTTCCGGTGCTGGTAAAAGAGGCGGCGATGCGGGGGACGGGCTTTTTCCCTGCGGGGCGGGAGCAGGCTTACCGGGTCGGCGAGATCAATGAAACCGGCGACGACGAGCGATATCTGACGGGTACCGGCGAGGTGGGCCTCACCGCCATGTACATGGACGAAATCTTGGACCACTCGCAACTGCCGCTCAAACTCGTTACCCAGAGCACCTGCTTTCGCCGCGAGGCGGGGACCTACGGCAAAGACACCACCGGTCTTTATCGCATCCACCAGTTCGATAAGGTGGAGCAGGT
>JAJZNY010000267.1 GCA_021852245.1 Planctomycetota bacterium
CGACGGAGAGCATTTCGCCCGGATGATTGATGCGCTTCGTCCAGCTCATTTCAGAAATATGCACCAACCCTTCCACACCCTCTTCGAGCTTCACAAAGGCGCCGTAAGTGGTGATGTTGGTCACCTGCCCCTTGACGCGTGTACCCACCGGATATTTCTCGTCGGCATGTTCCCACGGAGAGGCATGTTTCTGCTTGAGGCCCAGCGCGATTTTTTCCTTTTCGCGGTCTATGCTGAGCACCATCACTTCAACTTCCTGCTCCAATTTCAATACATCGCTGGGTCGATTGACGCGGCCCCAGCTCATATCGGTGATATGCAGCAGGCCATCCACGCCACCGAGATCGATAAACGCGCCGAAATCTGCAAAGTTCTTCACAATGCCGTGGCGCAACTGGCCCACCTGCAGATCGTCAAAGACCTTCTGCTTGGCTTCGGAGCGCTGGCGTTCCATGAATTTGCGTCGGCTGATGACGATATTGCGGCGTTCCAGATCGATTTTGAGAATCTCCGCCTCCACCACGCGATTAATAAATTCGCCGATCTCGCCCGGACGTCGCACATCCACCTGTGATGCGGGCAGAAACACCGGCACGCCGATATCCACCAGCAGGCCGCCCTTGATCTTTTTGATCACCTTCCCGCTGACCGGATCCCCTTCCTTCTTGGTGTTGATGATGGTTTCCCATCCGCGGATACGGTCGGCTTTGCGTTTGGAAATCTGTACGAGGCCGTTTTCTGATTCCACCTGTTCAAGGAGCACGACGACTTCGTCCCCGACTTCAACATCGCCGGGGTTGTCGAATTCGCGAGCCAGCGACAGGACGCCTTCACTCTTGAGTCCGATTTCCAGAATGACATCGTCACCCCGGATATTGACGATTTTGCCCGTCAGCAGTGAACCGTTGGCAAAAGTTTTGCCGGAATTTTCCAGCATGGTGTCGATGTTGACATCTCCACCTTCGTAGAGGTCTTTGATCTGGTCGTTGCCGCTCTGGCTGTCAAGACCGAGTTCCTTGAGAAGTGCGTGATTTACCATAAGAAATAATTACCTTTCCTCGCCGCCTGCGTTTCGCGCCGCTTTACACCGAACTGGGTTTCAATGGGTCGAATGGCAAATGGGATGGAAAAAAGTCGCCTCGGATATTTCCAGCGGCTTACGTCAGCCGCCGTAACTGCACCGAAACTTCGCAGCTATCAAAGCCAGGTCCCCAGCTCAGGATAGATACAGCAGTATATATGAATGCCGCCGGGAAGCAAGTCCCGGAGTGTGACCCCTCGGATATGGGATCGCCGGTCCGGGCTATCGCTTGCCGCATGTTGGCTCGGATCTCGTACCTTTGAGTCAAAGTGTCACAAGGGGCGTCAATTAAACCGCTGATCTGATCGTTAGTGGGAAATGCTGCAAGCGTTCCGCATGTCAGCATGGCCCACAACGCCAGCCCGGTTGCCGCCAAAACGAATTTGCGGCCGACACGCGGGCCGCTGCCGCATAGCCACCCGATCAACGGACTTTCCACGTATTTCCTGCTTCTCATTGATCAATTGAACGACATCACCAATACTTTGAATATGCCATACTTTCCAGTTCCCGAGCTCAGATGTTAAATAATAAAATGCGATTCACCGTTATCAGACACGGTCAATAATTAATTTCCCGCGTGGATGCGGCAGAAACGGGTTCACATCTGAAAGTTCAGATTTCAAACGATCACATCGTATCGCATCATCGAGGAATTGGGCGATGAGGGGCTCGAACCCCCGACATCCGCGGTGTAAACACGGCGCTCTAACCAACTGAGCTAATCGCCCGTTCGATCGCTCATCGCGATCTAGCCACGGCGAATTCTAACGGTAACGCTCGCTACCCACAATTATCGCGCCCTCGACAGGCGTTAATTTCCGGTCCGATCTTGCGAGGCGCCTTACAGCTTTTTTACCGCCTTGCCTGGGCCGATTGGACGCGCCGAGCCGGCTCCCAAGGGTTAGCACCGTTACGCCAACGGGGGTAAAATAGGAGTCTGATATATCGCTTGCGTCGGCGGTACGCTTTTTCGATGCCACAGGCTGGATTTTAGGGGCCGGTAAAAAAGATGTTTGATCGTATCGAAGTTAAGCGTTTCAGGGGCATTAGTTCTCTTGACGCCGGACCTCTGGCGCGGGTCAATATTTTTACCGGCCGAAATGGCTCCGGCAAAACATCGGTTCTGGAAGCCGTTCTGGTGCTGGGCAACTACACCTCACCGCAGAGCCTTCTGGCTCTCAGTCAGCATCGCGATATGCCTTTGCCGAGCCTGCAATTTGATATCCCGCTCCGATCGTATTTCTACAATATGGACCCCGACCCGGCGAATGCGCCAGTTTTAACCGCCGGGGTGCGGGGCGAACGCCGAGTATTGGAGATTGGCGCAATTTTCGGCGCGCCTCGCGAGGTATCGGCCCAGCCGACGGGTGAAGGTGGGCAGACGCCCTTGTTGGGCAACGTCGCCCCGGATCAGATGGCGGGGGTGCAATTTAAGCTCTCATCCCGCCCTGAAACGCGGGAGGGGATGATCGTTCTGCAGCCGCATGGATCGCAGATTATCGCAGGTTCGGGCGCACCGGCAAACCAGAAGGGGGCGTTTTTTGTCGACTCCCGTCGAATGACCAGCATTGCTGAGACGGCCGAAATCCTCACCCGGTTGATTCAGAACCGCCATATTGAAGAACTTTACAACCTGCTCCAGAGCGTGAGCCCCAAGGTTAAAAGCCTTTCCCCCGGCCTGCGTGGCGGCCAACCCATCATATTGGCGGATGTGGGCGGACCGACTCTGCTTCCGATTCAACTCCTGGGGGATGGGTTTTGCCGTGCCTGTCTTATTGGCGCCGGTTTGGTGGGGAGCGGCTCCGAATTGCTGGTGGTCGACGAGATCGACTCCGGTCTCCACCACTCCGTCATCAAGCCGTTCTGGGAGGTTGTGGCCAGCTTGGGACGGTCGCTGGGCGTGCAAGTATTCTGCACCACGCACAATGACGAAATGATCGGCGCGGCCGTGGAAGCGTTTGAAGATTGCCCCGACGATCTGGCTGTCTTCAGGCTGGACCGGAGCGCGGCCGGCGAGCATCGAGCTGTGCGATATGACTACGAGAGACTTCTGGCGGCGGACAAGTTGCAGGTTGAGGTGCGTTAGTGCCGCCACGCGAAAGTCGGAAAAAGCTTTCTTTCGGCAGCGGTCCCTGCGATCCTCGATCAGTCTTGATCGTCGAAGGGATCAATCCATTTCATTTTATACTGAGAATGTTCGGGGACGCCATCCAAAGGAATAGAATATACCTTTTTGATGGAGGGGGCCGCGACAATCTGGATCATGCCCTCTCACTCATCATTGATACGGATGGATTCAATGAAAATATCCGTGCCGTCGGGTTGCTCTATGATGCAGAGGCTGATGCTCAGCAGACAGCTCACCAAATACGCGGGGCATTGGATCGCGTCCGCCTCCCCGTGCCGCAGCAACCATTAGTCCCCGCTCGGCTGTCGGCAGGTGACGGCTGCGGAATTGCTACAGCATACCTCATCCTGCCCCACGGCAGAGAATCAGGCTGTTTTGAACATGCCCTGCTCCCGGGGTATCGGAACAGCCCTCGGGTGGGCGGGGCATCAGCGACGGAGGCTTGTGTTGACGCCGTTTTGGAGTGCGCGGGCCGTCCGGCGACGATAACAGAAAACGGGCGCGACAACTGGGTCGCCAAGGCACGAGTCCACACCCTGATTGCGCTCTCGGTACAACCAGAGGCAACCCTCGCTGAGAGCGGCTTGTGTGGGGTGTGGGATGTCAGCCATCCATCCATTGATCCCATCGCACAGCTTATCGAATTGTTGGGTGCATCGAGCCAATAAATCGCGATAGGTTCGTCCCCTCTAATGAAAGCGCTTTTTGGCCCGGCTGCCTGGCTTTGGTTGCCCGCAGGCTCGCGAAAATTTCAAACCCATCGGCGGCAAAGCGCATAAGATGACATGGCGGCCGGTGCGGCAACGGTATTGTCAAGCGGGCCGCGATGCGGTATCAACGCATATAGTAGAGGAGAACGCTATGCGCCGTATGATCACGATCTTCTGTCTCTTCGCCCTGGCATGCTGCCCGACGGCCTGGGGATGGCGGCCGGTCTTCAATCCAAAAAATCTGCGCGACACCATTACCGTGCAGATCGTCAAACATTGCCGCCCCGCCATCGTCAGCATTACCGCTCATCGCCTGATTCGGCAGGAAGTTAATCCATTTGGAAGCATGTTTCCCCTGCCGATGGGAATGGGAACCGTTGAGGAGGAGCCTGCCGATTTCCTTGGCAGCGGCTTTATCATTCAAAAAGACGGGTACATCGTCACCAACAACCATGTGGTGGATCAGGCCCGCAGCATCCATGTGAAATTGGCCGACGGGCGTAAGCTCGCCGCGACCGTGGTCGATAGCGACCCGAGTGCGGATCTGGCGATACTCAAAATCACCAAGCCGGGTGTTTATCCGACATTGCAGCTCGGCAGTTCAACCGGGCTGATGATCGGCGAGCCGACCATCGCGGTGGGCAATCCGTTCGGCTATTCCCAAAGCGTGAGTTCGGGCATTGTCTCGGCGACGGGGCGTACCATACGCGAACCGAACAACCCGCATCCGCTGAAAAACCTGATCCAGACCGATGCGGCCATCAATCCCGGAAACAGCGGCGGGCCGCTGCTGGATGCGTATGGGCGCGTGATCGGTATTAATACCGCCATCCGCGGCAATGCTCAGGAGATCGGTTTCGCCATTGGTGTTGATCGGCTCAAGCAGCTGATTCCGACGCTCATGAACCCTGCGGTGGTGGACGGTCGAAATGTGGGCGTGCGCTTCGCCCTGGTTCCCGGGCATG
>JAJZNY010000176.1 GCA_021852245.1 Planctomycetota bacterium
GCCTCGGCAATGTCCTGGTTGTCCCGGCCCAAAGCGGCCGCCAGCACGATCTGCGCCCGTTGCATCAGCCGCACGGGCGTACTGCGTCCCCGCGCCCAGCGTTCGAGCGTCTCTCGATCTGTTTCGGTTACGGTAATGGTTGGAGCTACACGCATCGGTGTTATCCTCGCTTTCTACGAGGTAACACGCAACACCCAATGATAAGTTACAATAATTTTAATGCACTACACTAGCCGCCAGGATCGAGGCCTTTTACACAAAGCCGTGGACGCCGAGCAAGCGGGTCTGGCACGAATGGAGCGGCGAATATATTATTATTAAACCGGGCAACGCGTGTATTTTTCAAGTATTTAACAATAAACGCGTATGGGCGGTGCATCTTGGCATGCACGCGCAAGGCTCCGTCGGCGTTGATCCGCGGAACCACAAAGGCATGCGGATCATCGCCCGTAACATGGTTGGCGAACCCTTTTTTGTCCGTGTTCTTGATAACGGTGACCAATGGCGCGTTTATCTTAACGGTAAGTTTATCGAAAGTGGGTCCTTCCCTTGTCCCGCAAAGAGCAAAACAACCTTTCGTTGGGGTATGTACAAAGGCGAGCAACCCGTGCGTCACAATATGATGTATTTTGTAATCGGGGCCAGGGTTCGTGTGCTCACGTCCGTCCCCAAAGCCCCTGCAGCCCAATAGGCTCGACTACATTTACATAACTGCTGTTACTTGGGCGTACCTCTGGCAAAAACTTGCGATGACCAATGGGCAGCTTTGATGCCTTAGACAGGACAAATAAGCCCCAACCACACGGTTCGGACCCGTAACGCATTCACTACAAATGATTTTGATCGCAGGCGTTTGTGAGTTGCGTTGACAGTTCGGTGGCCCCTCATCTATATTCCCATCTGCGGGACATGCACTTAGATTGTTTCGCAAATGTGTTCTGAAAATGTTAGGGGCATAATAATGCGGACGGTTCGGTTTATTGCCACGGCTTCGATCTTGGGTTGCTGTGCATTGTCGGCGGCCACCGCGCCGGCCGCGACCCCGGTGGGGCAAAAGCAGTTTTTTCTCAAGGCTGGCGACCGCGTCTGTTTTTATGGCGACAGCATTACCGAACAACGATATTACGGTGTTGATGTAGAAACCTACGCCACCACCCGCTTTCCAAATCTCCACATCATGTATGTCAATTCAGGTGTGGGCGGTGATAAAGTCGGCGGCGGCTGGGCGGGCCCTATCAACGTGCGGCTGAAACGTGACGTTTACCCGTTCAAACCCAACGTGGTCACCATCATGCTGGGTATGAATGACGCGGACTATCGTCCGTTCCAAGAGTCTATTTTTAATATTTATCGCAAGGGCTATGCCTACATCATCCAGCAGCTTAAAAAGCATCTGCCCGGCGTTCAGATCGTACTCATTGAACCATCACCCTACGATGATGTATCACACAAACCGCGCTTTCCCGGTGGATACAATGCGGTGCTGCTGAAATATGCGGCGTTCGTCAAACGTCTGGCGGCAAGAAATCATCTCATGTGTGTCAACTTCAACAAGCCATTGGTGGATGTGACTAAAGGGTTAATGGCAATCAGCAAGCCGCTGGCGCAGCAATTTATCCCCGGTAGGATACATCCCAGCGCCACAGGCCAATTGGTCATGGCGGCGACGCTGCTGAAGGCGTGGCATGCAACGCCGGTGGTGTCGTCGGTAACCATCGACCACGGCAAAGTGATCACTGCGGTCAATACCCAAGTTCGGAAGCTTTCCACCAGCGGCGGCTTACATTGGACGCAAGTAGATCAGTCCCTTCCCATGCCGATGATGACACTGCACGCAAAATGGCCACACTATCCGCCGATAAGTCTGTGGTCGGCACCGCATCCCAATTTTGCTTACCGAAATTCGCTGGCGGCTACGGTCATCAAACTTACTCACCTTTACGGCCTGCTGGATCGGGAAATGCTGCGGGTGGGTGGGTTGACTCCTGGTAAATATCAACTCAAGATAAATGATTGCCGTGTTGATGATTTCAGTGCCGCCCAGCTTGCCCAAGGAATTAATCTCGCACGCTACAAAACACCTATGTTGATACAGGCGTACCATGTGCAAGAGATGCTTTGGCATCTCACGCAGGAGCGGTACTATGCATGGCGATCCATACAGACGGTGATAGAAGGGTATGTGTTTCCATGGGTAAAAGGAAAGCCCCTGAGCGTTTCGACGCACGCCAAAGCTAAATTGATTCATCTCGCCGATAAGCTGGTCGACGCAATCTATGCAGATTTGCCCGCTTATCGCGACAGGATTTACCGCGCGGCACAGCCGCATGCCGACCATTACTCGCTTGCACCGGTCAACTGAAGGCGGGTGTGCAATATCTCACGTGACGTTGCTTGCGTCTTTGAATAATGGCACTCATCGAGTCCCGTCACGTTGTAAAAACTCTCTATTTTCGGCTATAGTCTAAGCGGCTACGGGGAACACCAAAATGCTGTTTCAGCCTCATCGAGTGCGGCTTTTTGATTTCTGGTTTAACGCCCCGCGAAAGAATATATTGGAGTGTAAATGGCGAAGGATAGGCCAAACGATAACAATGTCTACGATGAATCCGCCATTCAGTTATGGATGGGAAGGTGGCGATGGAGATGCAGGGCAGCTATTTTGTGCAGTTTATACAGCGTTACAATAAAAAGTTGATCGGTCATTACGGGGTGGCACCGAGTCCATGGAGCGTTTTATACCCGAGGCAATAACCGCGAAGACCCAGCCGTTAATATCATGGACGGGTTGTCATGGGATGGAGGAGCGGAGGACTGATCTTAAGTCAGGATGGGCATGGGCACCGTTGTGTAAATCCGTGAGTCCGCAGGTAAAGCTGCTGGCTCGCTGTTAAAAAGGGAAGTTTTGTCATGGCGGCAAAAACGTCACACCAGGAATCTGTCACCGAGCTCTGTGCGCTGTTTAAATTATTATCCGACCCGACCCGGCTTGAGATACTCATGCAACTCAGCCAGGGGGAATTTACGGTGACGGATATCTGCTCATCGCTGAACCTGCCTCAGCCGACCGTCAGTCATCACCTTGGATTGCTGCGCATGGGGCACTGCATCGTCAATAAGCGCAACGGAAAAAGTGTTATTTATTCACTCAGCGAAACAACCAAAGGCAATAAAAATTCCCTCCGATTTTCCGTGGGAACCCATGCGGTAACGGTGTCGGATATCGGCTGACCGCACCGGCTGCGGGCACAGCACGCATGCACGCATCTTACGTTCCCCTTGATTCCGGTCTGACGCCTCTCCTGCTCCATCAGGTCCGCGGAAATCCGTCGCTTCTCGGCACCGCCGCCGACGCTCTCAAAAGCGGTGCTTCGGAGCTCGAAATTTTGACGGATCTGCGTCGCCATTGGTCCGGTGATCTGGCTCGTGCGGCTCTTACCATCGTGAAGACATCGCAGCGGGCGCTGCAGGGGAAATTCAACGATCTTCAATCCCGTCTGCCGGTATTTTATGCCGTTCCGGAAGGCCTTGAACAGGCTACATCGCTGCCTGCTGCACTGCATAAAGCCGCAATCATGGCCGCGGCGGTCGCTCCCGGTACGCATGCCGTTGATGTCGGTTGTGGCATTGGCGGTGATTCCATCGCAATAGCGCGGCATTTTCCTCTACTGGCGATGGAATTATCTCCGCTCAGAGCCCTGATGGCTCACTGGAATCTTCAGGCACTTTCCCTGCCGCATCTGGTGGTTCAGTGTGATATTGCGCAGCGGCCGGTCCATCTTTCCTCGGCAACCGTGCTGCATGCCGATCCGGCGCGTCGCAGCGGCGGGCATCGCACGGTCGATCAATATTATCCGGACCTGAAACTACTGGAACGCATCGCCCACCCCTGCTCACTGGCAGCGCTGAAGTTAAGTCCGGCTGCCGATTTTTCAGCCCTGCCGCCCGGGCCATTGGAACTTCTCTCCGTTGACGGGCAGGTCGTGGAAGCTACGCTCTGGCTGGGACAGAATCGTGATGCACTGCAGATCGGAAGCCGCACCGCCACGTTGATTGAAGGGGGGCGTAAATGGCGGATGACCGGAACACCGCAGCCGACAATTCCGACGCTCGCGACCCCAGCTCAATTTATTTTCGAAGCCGCCGGAGCACTCACACGCTCGGGCCTCGCGTGGAATCTGCTGGCGGCTCTGCAACTTCAACCGATCACCGCGGACGGATGTTATGCCACCGGACCCACCGTGATGGCCCATCCGGCACTGCGAGTATTTGAAGTGTTGAGCATCGCTCCATTTGATCTCACACGTCTGCGTCGTACTGTGGCTTCTTTGCCGGAAGATCCATCTGCTGGCGAGGCGCAACTCGAGATCAAAACACGGGGTGGTCTCGGTATCAATACAGATTCATTGCAGAAAAAACTTGCGCCTTACGCCCGACGGAGTGTGGTGGTGATGATCTATCGCGGTCGCACCGGAGTGCTGGCAGCTATCACGCGCCGTGTGCCCGTCGATCGCTGGAATCTCTTCCGATCGCATCTCCGACCCGGTGACATGCATGCGACAGCGGAATGGGGTGTGGTATCATCGGCCGAACAATTCTGATCCGGCAGTTCGCCGTGCCAACCCGATCGGTAATGGCCCCCTTAGAGCCTCCAGAGCGGATCGTCCGCTTCAATCGGAATAATGGACGCCGCCGCCCAGTCGCTGATAATCGGCAAGCCCACGCACCGCGTGGAATTGGTTTCCATGAGTCCCATCCCAACAAATCTTTTCACACCGCGTGTGGTCAACTGAACCGAGCAGGTGCTGCGTACCAAACCTGGCCCGGATTCCAGAACATCATGATGATTAACCAGCAACTCTA
>JAJZNY010000056.1 GCA_021852245.1 Planctomycetota bacterium
CGCCTATTGTGCCCGGTGGGATGAGGATACGATCGTGGAACTGACGGGGCTGATTGCGTTTCAGAATTTGTCATCCAAATTTAACGCGGCGCTCGATTTGCCGTCGCAGGGGTTCTGCCGCATGCCGGGGCAAGCATCGCCGCCGGCGCCAAACCCCAACTGATGCATCCGGCGCGAGTTTGCGGCTATATCGCCCGGAAAGGTGTGAACACATAGCTGAGGATCATTGATTTTTCGCGCTGGCGTGGTTTGATGATTCGCGCCCGAGAGTTTCATGACCGATCAGCTCGACCAGACGCCGCCACAGGGATAGTGCCAACGGTTCCGGCGATGCGGAAAGACGATTCAGGAGTGCAGTCAAATCGGCGAAGGTGTCGATGTCGTGCATGGGTGGGAGTTCTGAAATGGCGTCATGATGTTCAGCCGCCGCTTCGCGGGTTTGGGCCGCTACCGCTGGTGTACCCCATGCGATCCCTTTAAACAAAGTGTTTTTGAACTGCGGCACGCCAATTAATACATATCCACCATCGCGGGCGGGGATCATGGCGTAACGGCCGCCATTTACTTCGGCGGCGGCCCATGCGAGTTGATTCGGCATTAATTCCGGCGCGTCGGCGCCAATAAATATGCAACCGGCGTGCGAGGGGGATGAAAGTCGGTGGCGGGCATCCTCCATCCGGTGCCCGAGATCGCCGCCGCTCTGCGGAAGCTTGCGCCAATGATCCCACCCCTCCCACGGACTGATATATTCCGGCGGAGCAAAAAGGAGTACCAGTTCAATCCCAACCGTTTCCGCGGCCCATTGCTCGACCATGCCGCGGACATGATCCAGAAACGCGGCATGAATTTCGGCGGCGCGTTGTGCGGTGATGTGGGATGTCAGACGCGTTTTGACGCTGCCCGGTATCGGCGCTTTGGCCACCAGCACTACCGCTACCGTGGCAACGGCGGAATGAGGATTCAATGGATCGGTGCTCATCGGGCGACCTCACGGGTCGCAGCCCGCCGTTTGAGGATGTACCCCGCCGCGAAACACCAATTGCGAACGGTGCTTCGGCAGACGCCGCGTGCCCAATGTCGCGGGCCGATGGTCACGGGTGCATCCACTGGCGTCGGCTTTTTCACCCGGCGCAACCGGAGCGAAAGCTCCATATCCTCCATGCGCGGTTGCAGCGGCCAGCCGCCGATCTCGGGAAGGAGTTCCACGCCGACAAACATTCCCTGATCACCGTAGGGCATTTTCAGTGCTGTTGCCCGCAAACGATTGCCTCTTTCCACGATGCGAAATTTTAATCGATGGTCATCAATCCGATGCCCCAGCCATCCCCACTTCCGCCTTGCATCCGACCCCAGTGCACCGACCAGAGCTTCCCGCGTGCACGGGCTCAGTTGCATGTCCGCATGACACACGAGCAGAACATCAACCTCGTTGGGGCTCAGCAGCCACTGCACGCCCGAAGCAATGGCAAAGCCGCGACGACCATCAGGGTTATCCTGATAAAACATATTCCTCGCCAGCGCTGCCGATTTAACGGTGGGATCGGAATCACCGTCCACGACAATAATACGATCTCCGGCGTGTGAAAATTGTCGCAGGGATTCAAGACACAAAGGCAAAATGGCCTGATCTCCGCGGCATGGCACCACGATTCCGAAGCGAACCGTGCGGAGCTTCGACGGATCCCGCCCGGCGCGAACACGGTTCTCTGGCGATTCGCCCGCAGCGATCTCCGGAACTGACCCGGCCGATGCACCGTTTAACGGTTTCAAAGTGTATCTTCTCCACCAATGGGCGCGTCAAAATCTCGGTAGCGCCCTATTTTCGTCGCAGGTGCAACCGATATCTTACACGCGGTGCCTGTTTTTTGGCTGCGCATGGCATCTTGAACAGGCCTGCGATACGATCCGTGAGGTGAATGACGATATTCGATCCATACGACCGCTTTATTGTCAGATTGATAACCCATACATGACCAATGGGGTGTTGTGAGTTGCTGGACTGCAAATCGACGAAATGGGCTTGATGCGTGGCCGGCAGCGGCCATCGTTGCATCCGGTCTGCTGCTTTCCGCAGCGGCCGTCGTCGCAGCCATAGCGGCTGTTCATCCGAAACATGGAAGCAGCAGCGCCGAGGTGACCGCCACCTTGGTGATCGCCGGCGCCGCTTTTCTTGTTGCGTGCGCGGCCATGCGGCATCCCCTGCCCCGCTGTATATGGCTGTGGGTCGTGGGTGTGGGATTATTGTGCCGCCTCGTGTTGCTGCCGGTACCTCCGTTGCATCAAACGGATTCCAAGCGGTATCTCTGGGACGGACTCGTATGGATACATGAACAGAATCCGTGGCGATTCAGTCCGGCACAGGCGCTCAAAGGGAAAACGGCGGGTTTGCCGGCAGAGCTTCATCAATTGGCGATTCGGCATCGTCGGTTGATTCAACGTATTAACCACAACCATCTGCCGACCATCTACCCGCCGGTGAGCGAAGCCGTTTTTGCAGTTGCCGCGTGGTTGAGTCCGGCGAGTATCCTGAGCCTGAAGGGGATGCTGCTGGCATTCGACGCTGGAACTGCGGTCCTCATCGCCCTGACGCTGCGGCGCCTTAAACTCCCCCGCATCTGGCTGGTGGTTTACTGGTGGAATCCCATCGTAATGGATGCCTTTGCACTGCAGGCCCATCTTGACGCCATCACGATCTTTTTTGTGATGTTGTTCTTCTTTTTTCTCGCATGCGACCGGGGCGTTCCTGCTGCGCTGGCCCTTGGGCTTGCCATCGCCGCCAAATTCTGGCCCGTGGTTCTCGTGCTGGTTCTTGCCCGGGCGTACATCCGGCGCCCGGCTCGGCTGGCCGCCATCCTTCTCGTGACTTGTGTTTCAACTCTTATCGCGCTGGCGCCGATGCTTGCCACCGGCCCCGCAGCGTTTAAGTCGCTTTCAGCCTACACGGATTATTGGCAAATGAATACGCTGGTGTTTCATCTCCTCTTCCGCCTGTGGCGCCATATCACCCCCACCTGGAAATCTGCCCACATGGCGGCGATCGCGACTATTCTGATCATCTACGCCGGCACGGCGCCCTTTCTGCTGCGCCGTGCCGACAATGCCCGCAAACTGATCGGCGCCGGGCTTTTTCTCACCGCACTGATATTACTGCTGAGCCCGACCAATTTTCCGTGGTATTACACCTGGCTGGTACCGGCGCTGGCGATCTGCCCCAGGCCATCATGGCTCCTCTGGTCATGCACGCTCGGCCTGTATCATCTTTTGTTTCAATATCCGTTCGTTGTCTGGTTTGAGCATCTTCCGGTCATCATCCTTCTGGTGCTGGAATTGTTTATCCCGGCAATGCGCGGATTTTTCCAGAAGGTTCCCGCCACACCTGCGGCAAGTCCACCATCACCCGACGTTGCCCACTCCGGAGTCGCATGATGGCCGATGAAAGAGATAACCGCCTCTCCGCCGTGTCCGTTGTGGTCATCATTCCTGCGCTTAACGAGCAGGATTCCGTCGCACGAGTGATCGCCGAAATTCCATCGTGGGTCAAACGTGTGATTGTGGTCGATAACGGATCAACCGACGCCACCGCCGACCGGGCCCGGGAAGCTGGCGCCGATGTCATCGTCGAGCCCAGAAGGGGGTATGGTCAGGCGTGCCTCACCGGATGTGCCGCCGCTGCCGATGCAGAGATTCTGGTTTTTCTGGATGCTGATCTAAGCGACTATCCCGCGGACATGGGGCGATTGGTGGAACCGATCATGGACGGCCGGGCGGATATGGTCATCGGATCCCGGGTGATGGGGTCGCGCCAGCGCGGCGCGCTGCTTCCGCAGCAATATATCGGTGGGGTGCTGGCTTGCTCGCTGATCCGTCTGTTCTGGCGCCACGGCTACACCGATCTGGGGCCGTTCCGCGCCATTCGACGTGCGGGCTATGACGCACTTGCGATGGACGACCGCAATTTCGGCTGGACGGTGCAGATGCAGATTCGGGCCGTGACATCGGGCCTGAAAATTCTTGAAGTGCCCGTGAATTATCGACGCAGAATCGGCAGGTCGAAAATCTCCGGCACGCTGCGGGGTATTTTCTCAGCCGGGGTCAAAATCTTCTATACCATCGGGCACGAACTGATTTCACAGCGAAGAAACAGATCCCGCCAAGCGTAAAATCCGGGGCGGATTCGGCGCGATGACGTTTGGCTCGGCTTACGGCTTCGTCGTCCCTGCCTGGCCGTCACCCTTTTTCAAGGCAGAGCAAAGGCGACATAAGCGGAAAGCACCCAATCGCCGCTGTGGCGGGCGGAGCTTGTGATCGCCGGCCCGGCGCCCACACCCAGATACGGCGTGAGGTAGCCCCATTTGGGTTCCGGATTAATTTCCACGCCGAAGAGCGTGGAGATGGACTGGCGGCCGCTATCGGGGCCGGATATCGGATCGGAACCGACAATTTCAAAGACCGGCGTAATATCCGCTATCCACGGGATCGGCAGATTTCGATGGTAGATGTTGTACCCCAGCACGGTATCCCAGGTGAGATCTTTTTCTCCGCCTTGATGCGGTCCGGTCAAAAATGACATTCCAACGCTGGTCATCACGCTGATATGATTTCCCAGTCCGATCGCCTGCATGATCCGCGGTGTGATGGTCGTACCCGTGCTCACGGCTGAGCCGGACGGGGCATCAATCTCCAGGCCCGGAACCAATGAATAATCAAAAAATCCACTGCGGCTTACATATTGGTAAATCGGCGCCCGCATGATGATGGCAAAATTCGCCATGCCGTCAAAATTGCGGCTTGTCGGCTCGCCGGGTGCTGCGTCCGGAAACGACACATGCTCGTGCTGATAGGGGGCCTGAA
>JAJZNY010000317.1 GCA_021852245.1 Planctomycetota bacterium
TTCCGATCTCAGTCGCCTTTTTCACGCCCGTATTAAACCACAGACTCGGCCCTGGCGCAAGTTAAGATCGTGTTAATATTCTGCGAGCATTCCGCCAGCAAATTCCGGGACACTACTGGCGAGACGCCCACCCCCAATTTCCTCGGCGTTCCCCTGCGCCCCCTGCGGTGAAATCGGTTTCTCTCTTTTTCCCTGCGGTTGGCGGCTGTCCACCGGGGTGCCCACCGGTGGAATAAATCCACCTGCTCGCAGTTGCGATGGTCATGATTCATCTGCTCCTTAGCCCGGCCGCCCCCGTGAAGCCAATGGCTATACGGACGTCGAATGCCGGCGGCGACTGCCACAGCGGCGCGTGCAGCCATAATTTGCCGAGGAGCCATTTTAAGACTACGCTTAAGCGGTCATCAGGATATCGGCTATCATGCCGTGCCTCTCGTGGATGATCCGGGGGCTCGTGGGTAAGGTGTGAGTATTTCCCATGGATAATCAGGAAAGCACCGCGTCCATCATCTCGCTGAAGAATATCAGCAAGACCTTCGGCGCGGTGACGGCGCTGGACCATTTGACCACCGAACTCGAGATCGGCGCAACCGGTCTTCTGGGGCCCAACGGCTCGGGCAAGACAACATTAATTCGCACCCTGCTGGGACTCATCAAACCCGATAGCGGCACCGGCACCGTACTTGGCCTCGATATTCATTCACAGCAATTGGATATTCGTCGGCAGATCGGCTTTGCGCCGGAGGACGACACCATCTTCCCCGGAGTTCACGGTATCGAATCGGTCGCTTATGCCGGTGAACTCTGCGGCATGCCGCGCCAGGATGCCATGCAGCGGGCACACGAGGTATTGGACTACGTGGGACTCGGCGAAGTGCGGTACCGGAAGGTGGAGTCCTATTCATCGGGCATGAAGCAGCGGCTGAAGCTGGCGGCGGCGATTGTCCATGATCCCAAACTTCTGATCATGGATGAGCCGACGAACGGCATGGACCCCGCCGGTCGGGAGCATATATTAAAATTGGCTTCTGACCTGAGTTCCAACAAGGGCATGAGTCTGATATTCTCCAGTCATCTGCTGCCCGATGTCGAGGCCGTGTGCCGTCGTATTGTCGTTTTATCCGCCGGCAAATTGCTCATTGAGGGGGATATACGCGAGCTTAAAAAGGTGCACTCCGGCAGTTTTGAACTGCGGCTGAAAGAGCCACCCGACAAATTTATCGAGCACCTATCCGCCCGCGGGTGTGTGGTGGAAAAGGTGGGAGAAATACTGCGCGTGGCGATACCATCGGGAGAAGGGCCGGAATTGTTATGGCGGCAGGCGTCGGCGGATGGGTTACAGATACGCCATCTTCGTCCGCAGCGAAGCACGCTGGAGGAAATATTTCTTGGTGCGGTGGAGCGCCGATAATGCCGATCGTCGAACAGGGATATCAGCACTGGTCCGGACACCTTTCGGGGCACCGCTGGCGATGGCTGACGGTGGCGAAGCAGGGTATTCGGGTTCAGTTTCGCAACCGGTTTCTGCGCTATCTGCTCTTTGCCGCATGGACGCCCGCGTTCCTCCTCGTCTGCGCCCTTTCGATCTGGGGATTGGTGGAGCGAAAATCCAAATCGGTTTCCTCCATCATTCAGTATCTGCAGTTCATGAATCCCCATGTCATCTACCGGCCGCAATATTACAGCAGTCAGATCTGGCAGTTGAGCTACAGCTATTTCATGCATGTCGAACTGATCTTTTCCATGATCCTGGTTCTGGTTGTGGGTCCGGGACTTATCAGCCAGGATCTGCGTGTCAACGCCCTGCCGCTGTATTTTTCACGGCCCCTGCGGCGGATTGATTATTTCGTGGGCAAATGGGCGGTCATCGCGTTTTTCATCTCGATGGTGACCATCGTACCGACGATTGTGGCGTACATCTTCGGCGTGCTCTTCAGTCTGAATTGGGCGGGAAGTCTGCGGGAATTGCCGATTGCCATCGCCGCGGTTGCCTACGGATTGATCATCTGCATCAGCGCCGGCACGCTGATGCTGGCTCTTTCAGCGTTATCGCGGAATCTGCGGTACGTTGCGCTGATGTGGCTCGGGCTCTGGTTTATTACCGGCGTGGTCAGTGATGTCCTGGAGGCCAATCATCATCAGGCACTTCGCAGTGATTATCGACATCATTTTCCGATTCACTATGCTCCGATCCCCGGGGCACCCCCCGGTGCACTGATCCGCGAGAATCCGGTTCATCATGCCGATTTTCTGACCTATCTGTGGCATGCAAAGCACAGCGACTGGCGGGAGCTGGTTTCGCTCACGGGAGATCTGGCCCGGGTGGGAGATCACCTCCTGGGTACCAACGACGCGTGGCAACGATTGGCAAAACTTGAGCCCGACCGGAGCCGACGCATGTTGCTTCTGATCCGCTTCGGCGGCCCGTGGTATCCGTGGTACTGGGCGGCGGCCGTGCTGGCAGGACTTTTTCTTCTTTCGACAGGAATTTTGAAATGGTCGGTCCGATCACTCGATCGCCTGAAATAAAACCGGTTATCGCCTTTCATGATGTCAGCAAATGGTACGGCGATGTCATCGGCATTAATAAATTGACGCTCGATATCACGCCGGGCGTCTGCGGTCTGCTGGGGCCCAACGGCGCGGGCAAATCCACACTGCTGCAACTGGCGACCGGCCAGCTCTGTCCCAGCCAGGGCCGGGTGGAAGTCCTGGGTGAAACGGTGTGGAACAACTCGAAGATCAATCGATACATCGGCCTGTGCCCCGAGCAGGATGCATTATATGAATGGATGACTGGCCGCGATTTCATCACCTGCTGCGCAAGGCTCGCCGGCTGCCGAAAGCGTGCTGCATCCGCAAAGGCCGATGAACTCCTTGAACTTGTCGGCATGACCACCCACGCGAATCGCGTCGTGCGCGGATATTCCAAGGGAATGCGTCAGCGGACGAAGCTTGCGCAGGCGCTGGTGAATGATCCGCAGGTTCTGTTTCTGGATGAACCGATGACCGGCACCGACCCGGTGGCACGCCGTGATCTGCTGGAGATCATTCACCGTCTGGCGCTCAAGGGAAAGACCATACTTGTTTCCAGTCACGTCCTCTATGAGGTGCAGACGCTGACTGAGAATATTGTGCTTATGAATCACGGCCGCCTTGTGGCCCAGGGAAGCATCCGCCAGATTCGCGATCTCATGGATCAACAGCCGCACCGGATTGTTCTGGTCGGTCGGAATATCCGGTCTCTGGGCGCGAAGCTACTGGAATATCCCGATGTTGCCGGCGTTCATCTGGGTCCGGACGGGGTGTCTCTGGTGGCTCAAACACCGCGCCCCGATGAGTTTTACGCCCGGCTGCCGTCCCTGGCGTTGGGCGGACCCTGGACCATTGATGAGGTGTATTCCGAGGATGATAATCTTGATGCGGTATTTCATTATCTGGTGGATAAATAATGCCTGAATCGGCCTCGCAGAATGAGCTCTCCGCCGGGATGCCTGCATCGATCGCAACAGCGGGCGGCGGAATCGGACCGGCCATCTGGGCGCTTTACCACCTGGCCATGCGACAACACCTTCATGGCCGCCGATGGATCGCGATGCTCCTGCTGGCTCTGCTGCCGGCGATCATCGCTCTGATCACGCGCGGCACCGATCCGTTTGCCGCGCCCAAGGCGATGGAATTCGGATTGATCTTCATGCTGATTCCACAGGGACTTCTGCCGCTGCTGGCGCTGGTGTACGCATCCGGTGTGATGCAGGATGAACAGGAAGATCAGACGCTCACCTATCTGTTCATTCGTCCCATTCGCAAATGGTTGATCTATCTGGTGAAGCTGGCGGCAGCAGTGACGGCGGCCGAAACGTTGAGCGTGATGTCCATCGCCCTGACCTATGCCGCCATTTACCATGGTGTGCATGGACCGGATGGCGAGGCCGCACACATCCTCGCACGCTGCCTTGTTGCATCCGCGATCCACGGATTGGCCGTCCTTGCGTACTGCGGCATCTTCGGCTTCATGGGTTTGGTAACCCGGCGGGTCTTGGTGGTGGGGATACTCTACATCGCCCTGTTTGAAGGACTATTTGCCAACATTCCATTTAATCTCCGCATCGTCACCGTGATTTATTACGCCCGACTGCTGATCTACCGCCTGCTGCCGTTTCGCGGCAGATCCGGGAATGGAGTTCATGCCACCGCGGCACGGACTTGGAATCTGGTGATCCGTGGCGATCGGCATCTTAAAGCCTACCCGCATAGTTGGGTCTGCATCAGCGTGCTGTTGTCAACATGCATCATCGCGGCCCTGCTGGCGGCATACATCTGCAACAATCGCGAGTTTTATGTCAAAACACCGATAAAGACCGATTGAGCCGACTCGCACGCTCCACCCGAGCATGGCCCAAAGATCCCGGCTTACCTGATATACTTCCATCTGAGGTTGGTATGCGTTGTAATTCCGGCCGACGGACTGGATCGAAGAGAAAATTTCAAACCCATGGGTTCAATACCGGCAGATATTAAAAACGACGAAATTGAAGCGGATCAAATCGGTGAAAAGCGACCGGCCCTGCTGATGCGCCTTGCGGGCGCGCCGATCATCCCGATGAGCACGCTCTCAAGCGTGGGATTCCCGGTGGGTGTCACGTGGGCCAACTGGTTTGCATTTTTTAATGCCATAAGCTGGTCGGTGGTGCTCGGTGCACCCCTTTATCTGTTTGCCAAATATCTCGGCGCCGGTGACGAACTGCTGGGAATCATCGCCGCCCTGCCCCCCTTACTGGTGGTACTGCATATTCCCGGAAATTATCTTATTCCGCGGTTGGGGTATCGCCGGATG
>JAJZNY010000414.1 GCA_021852245.1 Planctomycetota bacterium
GATACGATCGTGGAACTGACGGGGCTGATTGCGTTTCAGAATTTGTCATCCAAATTTAACGCGGCGCTCGATTTGCCGTCGCAGGGGTTCTGCCGCATGCCGGGGCTAGCATCGCCGCCGGCGCCAAACCCCAACTGATGCATCCGGCGCGAGTTTGCGGCTATGTCGCCCGGAAAGGTGTGAACACACAGCTGAGGATCAATGGCTTTTCGCGCTGGCGTGGTTTAATGATTCGCGCCCGAGAGTTTCATGACCGATCAGCCCGACCAGACGCCGCCACAGGGATTGCGCCAACGGTTCCGACGATGCGGAAAGACGATTCAGGAGTGCGGTCAAATCGGCGTAGGTGTCGATGTCGTGCATGGGTGGGAGTTCTGAAATGGCGTCATGATGTTCAGCTGCCGCTTCGCGGGTTTGGGCCGCTACCGATGATGTGCCCCAGGCGATCCCTTCAAACAAAGTTTTTTTGAACTGCGGCACGCCGATTAAAACATATCCACCATCATGGGCGGGGATCATGGCGTAACGGCCACGATTTACTTCGGCGGCGGCCCATGCGAGTTGATTCGGTGTCAGTTCCGGCGCATCGGCGCCAATAAATATGCAACCGGCGTGCGAGGAGGATGAAAGTCGGTGGCGGGCATCCTCCATCCGGTGCCCGAGATCGTCACCGCTCTGTGGAAGCTTGCGCCAATGATCCCACCCCTCCCACGGACTGATATCTTCCGGCGGAGCAAAGAGGAGTACCAGTTCAATCCCACCCGTTTCCGCGGCCCATTGCTCGACCATGCGGCGGACATGATCCAGAAACGCGGCATGAATTTCGGCGGCGCGTTGTGCGGTGATATGGGATGTCAGACGCGTTTTGACGCTGCCGGGTATCGGCGCTTTGGCCACGAGCACTACCGCTACCGTGGCGACGGCGGAATGAGGATTCAATGGATCGGTGCTCATCGGGCGACCTCACGGGTTGCAGCCCGCCGCGTGAGGATGTACCCCGCCGCGAAACACCAATTGCGAGCGGTGCTTCGGCAGACGCCGCAGGCCCAATGCCGCGGGCCGATGGTCACGGGTGCATCGACTGGCGTCGGCTTTTTCACCCGGCGCAACCGGAGCGAGAGTTCCATATCCTCCATGCGCGGTAGCAGCGGCCAGCCGCCGATCTCGGGAAGGAGTTCCACGCCGACAAACATTCCCTGATCACCGTAGGGCATTTTAAGTGCTGTTGCCCGCAAACGATTACCTCTTTCCACGATGCGAAATTTTAATCGATGGTCATCAATCCGATGCCCCAGCCATCCCCACTTCCGCCTTGCATCCGGCCCCAGTGCACCGACCAGCGATTCCCGCGTGCACGGGCTCAGTTGCATGTCCGCATGACACACGAGCAGAACATCAACCTCATTGGGGCTCAGCAGCCACTGCACGCCCGAAGCAATGGCAAAGCCGCGACAACCATCAGGGTTATCCTGATAAAACATATTCCTCGCCAGCGCTGCCGATTTAACGGTGGGATCGGAATCACCGTCCACGACAATAATTCGGTCTCCGGCATGTGAAAATTGTCGCAGGGATTCAAGACACAAAGGCAAAACGGCCTGATCGCCGCGGCATGGCACCACGATTCCGAAGCGAACCGTGCGGAGATTCGAAGGATCCCGCCCGGCGCGAACACGGTTCGCTGGCGATTCGCCCGCAGCGATCTCCCGAACTGACTTGACCGATGCACCGTTTAACGGTTTCAAAGTGTATCTTCTCCACCAATGGGCGCGTCGAAATCTAGGCCGCGCTCTATTTGTGTCGCAGGTGCAACCAATATCTTACACACGGTGGCTGTTTTTTGGCTGCGCATGGCATCTTGAACAGGCCTACGATACGATCCGTGAGGTGAATGACGATATTCGATCCATACGACCGTTTTATTGTCAGATTGATAACCCATACATGACCAATGGGGTGTTGTGAGTTGCTGGACTGCAAATCGACGAAATGGGCTTGATGCGTGGCCGGCAGCGGCCATCGTTGCATCCGGTCTGCTGCTTTCCGCAGCGGCCGTCGTCGCAGCCATAGCGGCCCTTCATCCGAAACATGGAAGCAGCAGCGCCGGGGTGACCGCCACCTTGATGATCGCCGGCGCCGCGTTTCTTGTTGCGTGCGCGGCCATGCGGCATCCCCTGCCCCGCTGGATCTGGCTGTGGGTCGTGGGTGTAGGCTTATTGTGCCGCCTCGTGTTGCTGCCGGTACCTCCGTTGCATCAAACGGATTCCAAGCGGTATCTCTGGGACGGACTCGTATGGATACATGGACAGAATCCATGGCGATTCAGTCCGGCACAGGCGCTCAAAGGGAAAACGGCGGGGTTGCCGGCAGAACTTCATCAATTGGCGATTGGGCATCGTCGGTTGATTCAACGTATTAACCACAACCATCTGCCGACCATCTACCCGCCGGTGAGCGAAGCCGTTTTTGCAGTTGCCGCATGGATGAGCCCGGCGAGCATCCTGAGCCTGAAGGGGATGCTGCTGGCATTCGACGCTGGAACGGCCGTCCTCATCGCCCTGACGCTGCGCCGCCTTAAACTCCCCCGCATCTGGCTGGTGGTTTACTGGTGGAATCCCATCGTCATGGATGCCTTTGCACTGCAGGCCCATCTTGACGCCATCACGATCTTTTTTGTGATGTTGTTCTTCTTTTTTCTCGCATGCGACCGGGGCATCCCTGCCGCGCTGGCCCTTGGGCTTGCCATCGCCGCCAAATTCTGGCCGGTGGTTCTCGTGCTGGTTCTTGCCCGGGCGTACATCCGGCGCCCGGCTCGGCTGGCCGCTATCCTTCTCGTGACTTGTGTTTCAACTCTTATCGCGCTGGCGCCGATGCTTGTCACCGGCCCCGCAGCGTTTAAGTCGCTTTCGGCCTATACAGATTATTGGCAAATGAATACGCTGGTGTTTCATCTCCTCTTCCGCCTGTGGCGGCATATCACCCCCACCTGGAAATCGGCCCATATGGCGGCGATCGCGACTATTCTGATCATCTACGCCGGCACGGCGCCCTTTCTGCTGCGCCGTGCCGACAATGCCCGCAAACTGATCGGCGCCGGGCTCTTTCTCACCGCACTGATATTACTGCTGAGCCCGACCAATTTTCCGTGGTATTACACCTGGCTGGTCCCGGCGCTGGCGATCTGCCCCAGGCCATCATGGCTCCTCTGGTCATGCACGCTTGGCCTGTATCATCTTTTGTTTCAATATCCGTTCGTCGTCTGGTTTGAGCATCTTCCGGTCATCATCCTTCTGGTGCTGGAATTATTTATCCCGGCACTGGGGGGATTTTTCCAGAAGGTTCCCGCCACACCTGCGGCAAGTCCACCATCACCCGACGTTGCCCACTCCGGAGTCGCATGATGGCCGATGAAAGAGATAACCGCCTCTCCGCCGTGTCCGCAGTGGTGATCATTCCCGCGCTTAACGAGCAGGATTCCGTCGCACGCGTGATCGCCGAAATTCCATCGTGGGTCAAACGTGTGATTGTGGTCGATAACGGATCAACCGATGCCACCGCCGACCGAGCCCGGGAAGCTGGCGCCGATGTCGTCGTCGAACCGCGGCGGGGGTATGGTCAGGCGTGCCTCACCGGATGTGCCGCCGCTGCCGATGCAGAGATACTGGTTTTTCTGGATGCCGATCTGAGCGACTATCCTGCGGACATGGGGCGATTGGTGGAACCAATTATGGACGGCCGGGCGGATATGGTCATCGGATCCCGGATCATGGGTTCGCGCCAGCGCGGTGCGCTGCTTCCGCAGCAATATATCGGCGGGGTGCTGGCCTGCTCGCTGATCCGTCTGTTCTGGCGCCACAGCTACACCGATCTGGGGCCGTTCCGCGCCATTCGACGTGCGGGCTATGACGCACTTGCGATGGACGACCGCAACTTCGGCTGGACGGTGCAGATGCAGATTCGGGCCGTGACATCGGGCCTGAAAATTCTTGAAGTGCCCGTGAATTATCGACGCAGAATCGGCAGGTCGAAAATCTCCGGCACGCTTCGGGGTATTTTCTCAGCCGGAGTCAAAATCTTCTATACCATCGGGCACGAACTGATTTCACAGCGAAGAAAAAACAACCGTCACGCAAGGGCGTCCGGAAGTGATTCCGCCCGATGACGTTTTTAATCGGCTTACGGCTCCGTCATCCCCGCCAGCCCGTCACCCTTTTTCAAGGCAGGGCAAAGGCGACATAAGCGGAGAGCACCCAATCGCCGCT
Organism: Planctomycetota bacterium; assembly: GCA_021852245.1. The sequence continues at coordinate 4,263 of JAJZNY010000414.1, forward strand.
GTGGCGGGCGGAGCTTGTGATCGCTGGCCCGGCGCCCACACCCAGATACGGTGTGAGGTAGCCCCATTTGGGTTCCGGATTAATTTCCACGCCGAAGAGCGTGGAGATGGACTGGCGGCCGCTATCGGGGCCGGATATCGGATTGGAACCGACAATTTCAAAGACCGGCGTAATATCCGCTATCCACGGGATCGGCAGATTTCGATGGTAGATGTTGTACCCCAGCACGGTATCCCAGGTGATATCTTTTTCTCCGCCTTGATGCGGTCCGGTCAAAAATGACATTCCAATGCTGGTCATCAGGCTGACATGATTTCCCAGTCCGATCGCCTGCATGATCCGCGGTGTGATGGTCGTGCCCGTGCTCACGGCTGAGCCGGACGGGGCATCAATCTCCAGGCCCGGAACCAATGAATAATCAACAAATCCACCGCGGCTCACATATTGGTAAATCGGCGCCCGCATGATGATGGCAAAATTCGCCATGCCGTCAAAATTGCGGCTTGTCGGCTCGCCGGGTGCTGCGTCCGGAAACGACACATGCTCGTGCTGATAGGGGGCCTGAA
>JAJZNY010000416.1 GCA_021852245.1 Planctomycetota bacterium
AAAACTATTCAACCTGGTTCGCGCTCTTTGCAAAGGATCGCCCGCTGCTTGAAAGCTCTCCGGTATTTGCATCCATTCGACAGGAACTTGCAAAAAGGCCGGTGCTCAATCCGGACAGCATTCTCCATGAGTTCACGGCCCTGCTGAGCCGGGAAAAAATCCAGCATGATCTTGCCTCCAGTGCCGGTGCCTCGCGCCGGTTCGGCCTCGCTGTTGTTCTGCTGATGCGCTCGGAGCATGCCCTCTCACAAATATACGCTCAATTGGCCTCGGCGCAGACACAGTGGCGGCACAACGGCTGGAATCTGCCGGCACAGCAACTGAAAACCCGGTTGCTTGCCAATCTTACTCCTGATACCGCCCTGATACCGTTTCTAAAACTTCATTCCGCTCCATGGGCCCGAAGCGGTGACATCCGACGGTTGGCCGCTAATTCCCGGCGAGAGGCGCAACGTCAGTTGCGGGATCTGCTTGCCGCCCGCCGCGTCGAAGCCGATTACCATACTCTGCAACAGTCATTTTCCATGCTGGCAAAAAATCCGCATCACCTGGTGTCAGATTTTCCGGCATCTGCTGCCAATTACCTCAAACGCTGCCGCTCCATTCATGCCTTGGGACTTTCCGTCATGATGATGGCCCATCAGGCCCGGCTCGCAGAACAGGCTCTTACCCGCTACGGCTCCCGCCTGCAATGGAAACTCATCAACGCCCGTCGCAGACCCACCTCGACCGTATCGCCCGATCAATATTTTCCCCAATGGTTTGATTATTGCCGTATCAGCCCGAATCACAACGCCTACCTCACCCAACAGGCAGCACTCAACGCCCGTATCGCATCGATTCGTCTCAATATCAGCCGGGCACAGCGCCTGCCCCGCCCACCGACCGTCAACTACTCCGACGAGCTCCATCAGATTACCGCGCCGCTCACCGCAATCAGCAAGCCGGATTTCTGGATCGAAAAAAATAAGGCCAGATTGGATTCTGTGGTTAAGTCCACCGCCGCTCACCTCAACAGCCTGCACTCGGAGATCGTGGCATTTATTGATTCGGAGATTAATCTGAAAAAGTGGACAGCCCAGTTCATCGGATTCGACGGTTCCGGCCGTCACTACCCGGTGAATCCCCGCGCACTTGACCCATTTTCCCTCTCGGCGCTGAACCGGCTTTACCTGCGGCGAATCCAGTTCATCGTTCTCGGGCCGGGCGCATCCGGTGTCGCAGCTTGGAAACCTGATGCCGCAACCTATCGCACTCTGCTGGCCTCCCTCCGATCACGCCGATGGCAGGTGCCGCAGATTAATACACGTGTCGCAGCCCTCAAGGCCTCATTGAGGCATCTGGCCGATGACGTATTCAAAATCAATCCGGCGCCCCGGAAATCTCCCGTCGGTGGCACCAAAACGGATCGGCTGCTTGCCGCGACACTCATCCCCGCCCGTATGGCGGCCATCGAGGTGGCATGCCGATTGGGAAAGTTCGGCCCGCATGAAACCCTCATACCGCCCAAACGGGTTGTCGATCTCTGGCGCAGGCAGCAGTCGGCATTTAATACACTCGTGAATGGGCTCCGCGTTTTGGAATACCGCATGGCTGCCGCGTCGCTCTATGATGAATTATCCTCTACACCGTCATCTCCTGCGGTTCAATACGCGCTATTGACGAAAAATCTCTGGTGGTCGAACCCGACCGTCATTTCCGTCACCGCACCATTGCGCCGCAGCATCAAAATGGCAATCGATATCCAAAAAGCTTCCGCCGGCGATCTGCCCAACCTCGCCTCCAAAATTCCTGCCTATCCTCAGCAATTTCAGCCGTTTCTGGTTCGATCTCTCTGGCACCGAACAGGTCACTGGCGGTTGCAGTCCCACACTGATCTTCTCGCCCTCGAAGAGAATCTGGCCCAGCGACTCGACGCATTTGCCGAAAGTTCCGCCCTCAAGAAATTGCATCCCCAAATCGCCGCGCGATTGCGGGAAGACCTGCGTCTGAGATGGCAGCGGCGATTGGACGAGGCCGGCCCGGTCGGCCGGGTCGCGCCGGTTGTTCTCGCCAGTCCAAGTTACGGTGTGACGTTGAACCCTATCCGCACGCTCGCCGATCTGACTGCTTTTCACCATCTCTCATCCACCGCCCGATTCAACCTGCTCGTCTTTGCCCTCAACCAGCAGGCCTCCGGCATTAAAAGTCCCGTTCGGGCCAAACAGATCGCCGCTCACTTTGCCGATCTTCTCGCCGCGGCGCGCAGGCACCCCGTTTACCGCGCATGGACAACGTTGCCTCCGTATCTGAGTCTTACCGCGGAACTGACTGCCGTGCTCAAGGCCAATCCCGCCAAAGCTTCCGAGCCGTCCGGCCCGGCACTCGCCGGATGGCACGAGCAGAAAATCAGCCCGACACAACGCCTGTTTATCGCGCCGGGCGGCAGGCAGCGCCTGCAATTTACCCTTGTTCATCCATTAAATGGCCACGCCTGCTTTCTGTGCGATCAGGAGTTGCGGGTCGGAATATTCCTGCACACCGTGCATTCCAGCGATAATATTTTACGGCGCCCCGCCTCCGGATTTTTCAATCTGATCAGGTACAACACCGATGATCTGGGTCCACACACGTGGATCTACTCACGTCAAACCGATGATATTTCCCTGGCGCCCAACTGGTTTACCAACACCAATCAGATATACGCCGCTCCTCGATTCCCCGCATCGATTTCCGCCGCCGCAGGAAAGTTACGGGCCTCCGCCGGTGGCAACCCGACGCGAGACGATCCTGTGCAGTACCTGCCACCGCGGGCCGCGGTCTATCTGGCGGCATTGTTCGGCTGCCGCCTGCCAACTCCGCGGGAGTGGCAGGCGGCCTATCGGCAAAGCCGGGCGACGACCACCGGCGCTCTGTTACCCGGCCGTGCGCTGGCGTCTTATGTTGCTTATCTGAAACGCGAGGATTCCACCCTCGACGCCCGGCTTCCTACACCCCGGTTTTGGGATATCTTCGGCAGTTCCGCCCCCGCCCTTGGGGCGTATCGAAATGACTATGGCACTGGTGGAACCAACCGCATATTCTTCCGGCCAACTGGTAATGGCGGCACATCTCGTGCATTTGCCAATCTCGTCGGTAACGTGGCGGAGTATGTATTTAATGATACTGGGGCCTATTCCAGATCGCTGAAACAATGGTATAAAAATCCCAAAACACTCACGGCAGCGTCCGTCCAATCCATTCTGACGGCTCGGGCGATGAAACACTTTTATGTCATCGGCGGTTCCGCCCTGACACCTCTGGGAAAGATATCTCCCGATACACCGATCACCATTAATTGGGCCACGCGTCGGGCGAAGCGTGGATTTTCGGATGTCGGAATCCGCCTCGCCTACCGGCGCCGCGTGCTGACGCCCCAGCAACTTCTCGCCAGACTCATCCGCCGCAATCATTACGCCGGGGCCGGATGATTCCACCCGGGTTCCGTAGCACATCTCGCGGATAAAGGCTCGGTCAGGGGTGCCTCAGTAGGTCTTGATGTTGATGGTTGCACTTGAAAGACCCCGGGCATGAGCCGTCACCCTAATAACGCCCGGCGTATGGCCGGCGCGAACCAGTACCATGCACAAGCCGTCAAAAGCACGACGCCAGTCGGCAATATTCATTTCATGACTTACCGGATCGCCGTTACCAACCCCTGCAATCTCACCCGCCCCGGTTACCTGGAAATGCACCCGGTTTGACGCACCGGGCACAACCTGGCCGTGGGAGTCAACCACTTCAACGGCAATCGGGGCTATGCTCTCCCCGTCCGCCTTGAGATGCGGGAATTCATCGATCAGTCGCAATGCTATGGCCGGACCGGCCGTATGCAGACTCATATGGGCAACCTCCCGTCCCGCATCGAATCCCTTGGCCGTTAATTTTCCCGGTTCATACGGAACCGTCCACGAGAGAAATCGATATTGTGGCATGGATTTAGACCCCAACGATTTGCCGTTCAAATAAAGGGTGACGCGAGCGCAGTTGGAATAGCAGTGAATTAGAATCGGTTTACCAATCCTGCTGGCGTTAAATGTCCATGCCGGAAAAATATAGATCGATGGCTTTTTCCGCCAACATGCACGCCAATAGTAGTAGCACGGCTTGGGGAAACCGCACAAATCCATCGCACCGGTTTGACTCGTCACCGCCGGCCAACCGAATGGATTCGGCTCGCCCCGGTAATCAAAACCGGTCCAGACAAAAGCCCCGGCCACAAAGGGATGGGTCACGACCGGCGGCCATGAAAGCCACGGCTCATGGTTTGAAAACCAACTGCGTGGATGACGAAGTCTGGCGCCGTATTCCGAACAAAGTCCGGTCTTACGGCTGGTTTTCAGTACCCCGCGAGCGCTGAAACAATTGAAGTCTTCACTGCCGAAGATCATTTTATCCGGATATTCCCGGTGCAATCGCGTATAAAGGTTGCAGCTATAGTTAATACCCAGCAAGTCCTCAACGCTGAGAAATCCCTCTCGCGTATACCCATTGTTCATGGCGCAGCTCACCGGCCGCGTCGGGTCAAGACGGTGAACCAGTTTCTGCATCGCCGCAAAAATTCTCGCCCCCTCGGCAGTCCCCTGGAGCGCATTTTCCTCGTTGCACATCGACCAGAAAATAACGCACGGATCATTCCGCTGCTGCAGAATCATGGCACGCAGATCGGACAGGTTGGAATAAGGTGTTCCCGGGGGCGACTTGGGCGTCCACGCGTCCCCGAGATGCCGATTCTCGTCCATCACCAGCATGCCGAGATGGTTGCACGCGCGATAAAACGCCGTCG
>JAJZNY010000198.1 GCA_021852245.1 Planctomycetota bacterium
CGCCAAGGAAAAGCCGAAGCGGGGCAAGGTGCTCGCGGTGGGCGAGGGTAAATTGCTGGATAACGGCGAGCGGGCCAAGTGCCAGCTTAAGAAGGGTGATGAGGTGATTTTTGCCAGCTATGCCGGTACGGAAATTAAAGTTGACGGCGAGGAGCTGCTGATCGTCGGCGAAAGCGAAGTTTTGGCGGTACTTGAATAAATCCAATCGCCGCGGCGCTGATTCGGCGCTGTATGTGAGATTAAAACACTGACATTTTAGGAGAACATATGTCCGCAAAGATGATTGAATTTGATACGCAGGCCCGCGAAAAAATTCGCCGTGGCGTGCGCACCCTGGCTCAGGCCGTGAAGGTTACACTCGGTCCGTCAGGACGGAATGTGGTCATTGAAAAATCCTTCGGCAGTCCGACCGTCACCAAGGACGGCGTTACCGTGGCCAAGGAAATTGAGCTTGAAGATCCGTTTGAAAATCTCGGCGCCCAGCTCGTCAAGGAAGTCGCCAGCAAAACCAGCACCGTTGCAGGCGACGGTACGACGACGGCCACCGTCTATGCCGAGGCGATTTACGATGAAGGCCTGCGGAATGTGACGGCCGGCGCCAATCCCACACAGCTTAAGCGCGGCATTGAGGCCGCGGTGGAAGCGGTGATCAATCACCTGCGGCAGATTTCAACCAAAGTGGAATCATCCAAGCAGATTGCCCAGGTGGGAACCAGCTCCGCCAACCAGGATTCGCAGATCGGCCAGATGATTGCCGACGCAATGGATAAGGTCGGCAAGGATGGCGTTATCACCGTTGAAGAAGGCAAATCACTTGATACGACGGTTGATCTTGTGGAAGGGCTTCAGTTTGACAAGGGGTATATCAGCCCACACTTCGCCGATCCGAAAACCATGACGGCGGAATTTGAGGATGCATACATCCTCATCCACGAAAAGAAGATCAGTTCGATTAAAGACCTGCTGCCGATCCTCGGCAAGGTGGCGGAGGCGGGCAAGGCCCTGCTGATCATTTCGGAAGATGTCGAGGGTGAGGCCCTTGCCACGCTGGTGATCAATAAACTGCGCGGCACCATCAAGGTGGTGGCGGTGAAAGCTCCCGGCTTCGGTGACCGCCGCAAGGCCATGCTGGAAGATATTGCCATCGTCACCGGCGGCCGTGCGATATTTGAGGAATTGGGCATTTCGCTTGAGTCCCTCGAACTCAAGGACCTCGGCCGGGCCAAGAAGATTACGGTCGAGAAGGAAACCACCACCATCATCGAAGGCGCCGGAAAGACCGACGCCATCAAAGGCCGCATCGAGCAGATCAAGACGGAAATTGATCGCACCACGAGCGATTATGATCGTGAAAAACTTCAGGAACGGCTGGCGAAACTCGCCGGCGGTGTGGCATTGATCAAAGTCGGTGCCGCAACTGAAGCCGCGATGAAGGAGAAAAAGGCGCGAGTCGAAGATGCACTCCATGCCTGCCGGGCGGCCGTGGAGGAAGGCGTGCTGCCGGGCGGCGGCGTAAGCGTGCTGCGGGCCATCGGCGCTATCGACAAACTCAAGCTTGAAGGCGATGAGAAGATCGGTGCCGATATCGTCAAACGCGCCCTTTATGCCCCCATCAAGCAGATTTCAGAAAATGCCGGCGTCGACGGCAGCATCGTGGCGCAAAAGGTGATGGAAGCGAAGGAAACCAACTTCGGCTTCAACGCCCTTACCCATGAATATGGCGACATGCTCAAAATGGGCGTGATCGTGCCGACGAAAGTGGAGCGTACAGCTCTCACCAACGCGGCCTCGATTGCCAGCCTGTTGCTGACGACCGATGCGATCATCAGCGAGTTGCCGAAAAAGGATGACAAAAAGGCCTCCGCCGGCGGCGAAGGAATGGAGGATTATTAATCCTCCCGCCCGAACAGGGTAATAAATTAACCATGGCAACCGCCCCGGATCAATGGTTCGGGGCGGTTTTTTTATGCACAGAGCGGGCAGATGCCGGCGCCATGAATCGAAAAAACACCGGCCCGCGAATATTAAACTCGCAGGCCGGTGATCGGATGGTCACGGAGTCAGTTGGCGGAGGTTATTTGCTACCGCGACGCGATTTTCGTCCCGGGATCAGAAGCATGGCGGCACCAAGGCCCATCAGCGAGACGGCCGCGGGTTCCGGTGTCGCCGCCGGGTCCGGAATAAAGCCGATGCCCGCCGGTCCGCCGAAACCGGTGATGATCGGCGTTTCGAGGCCGGTGCTGAAATTCAGCATATCCAGTGACTTGTTGGTTTTGTCGGATGAAAATGCCTGATTCAACGTGAAGCCGTTTTTGGCGGTAATGGCGTAGACAGTATTATTTTTCACATCCGCGACGAGCAGAGTTCCGTTGGTGCTGGTGGCAAAGCCGGTGTCATCGGTATTAACCGGATTACCGTTGGGGCTGTAGAGGCTCAGCGACGTGACCGTCTGTGACGTGGTACCCGGATTGGCGACGTCCGTAAGCGATGCACCGCTTTCATTGGAAAGCAACAGATCGCCGGTGGGAGTCTGATTCAAAGAATCCGGATCGAAAACATTAAGCGTCATCGGTGAACCGGTGGCTTTGTTGGTGGCCGGATCGTTGCCCCACAGGATGCCCATGGCAGTCGCCGTGTGGGGGTACGAATTGGGATCGGCGGTCACCTGATAAATCACCGGATGGCTGTTAACCTGGGTGGGGCTGTCGCCGCCGTTGTCCGGATTGGAACCCGACGCGTAGAGATTACCATTGATGTATTGCAATCCATCAAAGCCGCCGCCGTGAACCGATGGATTTGGGTAGCCATAGCGTGTTTCGCCGCCGGTTGCGGTATCGATCACCGTCAGGGCCGAGTTGCCGTCCTCATTTTCATCGGTGTAGAGCATGCCGTTCGCACCCATGGCCAGGCCTTCCACGTGTCCGGTGACGGTGTAATAATTTTGCAGTTGGCCGGAAAGGGAATATTGGGCTACGACGCTCTGGCCGCCATCGCCACCGTCCGAGGCGACATTGTCACCCCAGCCGATGTACACGTTGTTTCCGGTGACGGCGATATCGTCCGGAGCACTCACTATATCCGAGGCGCCGGGGATGATATTCTGATTCAATCCCGGCACGGTGAACGGTGATGCAAACGTGCTGATATTGTAATTGCCCGTCAGATCCGTCAGTGCGGCATGTGCACCGGGGATCTGTGTACCGATGGTCGCTGCCAGCGCCATCGCTGCGCCGATGATGAGTTTCCTGCGAGATGTCATGAGAATGTCTCCAATTATTGCTCAAACATCCGCCCCCTCGAATTTTCGTCGGTGAACGTCACCGACAACGAAATGAAGTTTAAGTGGCAGGTGTTAAGTGCCCGCGTGGCGCATATTAATTTTGCGTAAAGGCGTATCGGCGGGTGCCGGTGTTATCTGGAAATGCCGGAATTTTCCGCGGCGCGGACAATCAGCAGTGAGCAGCCGGCGAGCTGCGCTACTGAGGTCTGCGCTGCACCGAGCAGATTGTGGCGGAGTTTCCACAAGGGTGAGAGTCCGAGGATCATCAGATCAAACTCGCGGGATTTTTCGAGTACAACATCCACCGGGCGATCGCTTTCGATCACCTGCATGCGTATCTGATTGCCGCCATCCACATTGGGCAGATATTTTTCAACCATCGCCGCAACGCCCAGCGGCTGGTCGGAACCCCGACGTGAGGGACTCACCACATGCAAAATCGTGATCTGCACCTTCGGACTGCGGCTTATACGGTATGCCGCGAGCAGGGCTCCTGCGTCCTGCGCTTCACCCAGATACGGCACCAGCACGTGTTCAATGGGCTTGGGGTTTTTGGCGACCAGAATGGCGACATTGGCTTTGGCCCGCTTGAGGACATGATCCACCACACCGCCCAGGGCGGAGGGATCCAGTATCCCGCGATGCGAGCCTAAAACAATCCAATCCGCATGATGATGTCGGGCTACCAGCGTGATGTCGCGGGCAATCCGCAGCGTGGGGAGTGCGAGCACCGACGCGGGAACCCCGGCCTCCTGAGCTTCTCGCTGTGCAATATCACCCGCATCCTGAGTTTTTATTTCCTTTGCGGTGACGGTCAGCGACGCACTCGGGGAGATCAATTGCAGCAGAGTGAGGCGTCCCGGTTGACCCGCCAGAAGCCTTGCCGCCGCACGAACCAGAGAGACGGCTGTTGTCGGCTGCGACAGGCAGACGAGAATATGGGTTTCCGCCGGCGACTTGCCGTCGGCTGGGGCCGATTCCATCCCGCGGCGGATGGCCGACCGGCGGGTGGGAATTTCGACCAGCGAGGTGATGATGCTGGAGACGAGCGTAACGGCGAGGAGCGCAAAGACCGCCAATGTCATCGTGCGCTCGGAAATCGCGTGGAGTTGAAACGCAAGATTCAATACCACCAGTTCCACCACGCCGTGGGTGTTGAGCAGCAGTCCAAATGTACCGGCATCTTTCCATCCCAGGGCCATGATGCGTGCGGGGAGAAAACTGAAGAAAAATTTCGCGGCAAATAGAATTCCAACCAGCGAAAGCCAGAGTTTCCACGCGCCGGCGGTATGTATTTCCGCAATGTTGATGTGCAGGCCCACACTGGCAAAAAAGATGGGGAGCAGCACGAGCAGTGTGAGATCTTCAACGCTGGCGGTCACGCGGGTTACAAACAATTCGTCCGATGGGAAGATGAGGCCCATCATAAAGGCGCCGAACACGGGATTGATGCCAAGCGAACTGGCCACCAGAGCCGAGATAAACAGAGAGAAAATCGCAAGGGCGAGCAGATCGCGGGAAA
>JAJZNY010000340.1 GCA_021852245.1 Planctomycetota bacterium
CACTGAGAGGCACGTTATGCGGACAAAATTAATTGCGGGTAACTGGAAGATGAATCTCGGCAAGACCGAAAGCATCACTCTGGCGGGTGAAATCCGCCAGAAAGCCCCGAAAACGACCAAATCGCAGGTGCTGCTGATCCCGTCGTTTGTGCATATTGATGCAGTCGCGCAGGTGGTCGGTAAGACGCATCTGCTTCTGGGTGCGCAAGATGTCTATTACGAACGCTCCGGTGCCTTTACCGGCGAAGTCAGTGCGGAAATGCTGCTGGAACTCGGCGTGTCGCATGTGCTGGTCGGTCACAGCGAGCGGCGGCATGTCATCGGGGAAACCGACGCCGTACTGAATAAAAAAGTTCTCGCCGCCTCGGCGGAAAAGCTGGTGGTGATTTACTGCGTCGGCGAGACGCTTCAAGAACGCAACGCCGGTCGCGCCGCCGAGGTCATCCTTCACCAGCTTAAGACCGGCCTTGCCAACCTGTCGCACGATGTCATTGCCATGGGACATCTGGTGATCGCCTATGAGCCCGTCTGGGCGATCGGCACCGGGCAGACCGCCACCCCGGCCCATGCCCAGGAGACGCATGCCTTCATCCGGGCACGCCTGTCGGAAATTGTCAGCCCGGAACTCGCGAATCAGATTCGCATTCAGTACGGCGGGTCGGTGAAGAAAAGCAATGCCGCCGAATTGCTCTCCCAGCCGGACGTGGACGGATTGCTCATCGGGGGTGCAAGCCTGATAGCCGACGAATTTGTCGCTATCATTCAGGCGGCGGAAGGTGTTTAGAGTTTTGTTGCCGGGGCGAGCCCGCCACGCCATGGATGCGGGGTATGGTCTTCGGCGGAGCCGGGTTTTCGGGAATTACATTCATGCTTAATACGTTTCTGACCGTCGTCTTCGTGCTCATCAGCGTGCTGATGATCTTCATCGTGCTGCTGCAGCGGGGGCGAGGCGGCGGGCTTGTCGGGGCCTTTGGTGCGGGAGGGGGGCAGTCGGCCTTCGGAACCAAAACCGGCGATGTCTTCACTACCGCCACCGTGATCATATTTGTGGTGTTTCTGCTTCTGGCCTTTATTCTCAATTGGCGTGTCGGTGCAGCGCCGACGGCGACTCCCACGCCGACCTCGCAGCAGACGACCCCATCCACCGGCAGCGGCAAGGCAGTTCCGTCCGCCGCACCGGGCGGCAAGTCGTCCGGTCTTGCTTCCGGCAGCCACACCGCGACATTGCCGCCGAAATCATCGGCGAAGTTACCGGCTAAATCACCGGCCACAACCAAACCGTGACCGGTTATCGACATCGACTGCACCAGATTTTGTAACACGACGGGCTTCTGATGATCAACAGCATGACAGGCTACGGCAGGGCGGCGAAGGAAACTCCCGCCTGTTCATGTCAGGTGGAAGTCAAGTCGGTCAATAACCGATCGTTGAAAATCGTCCTGCATCTGCCCGAGGCATTTTCCGCCTGCGAAGTCGATCTGGAATCCATTGTCCGCCAGCGCATCGAACGCGGCTCGGTTACCATTAATGTTTCGCTCACCGGCGCGGCCATAAGCCAGGCGGCGGAAGTTAATCAGGATGTCGTCTCCCATTACATCCGCTCGCTGGCCGATGCGGCTGATCTGTGCAAAGAGCGGAATATCCCCTGCACGCTCGATCTGGCCCAGATTCTCGCTTTGCCGGGGGCATGTCAGAATCGCACGATCTCCAGCGAGGAAGAGCTCGCATGTCGTGAATTAATTGTCTCCCTCTCGAATGACGCCCTGGATCGGATGCTGCAGATGCGTCGGCGGGAGGGTGAGGTGCTCTGGGGCGACCTGAGTAAACATTTGGATGAAATTCGCGCCGCCGCCGGTAACATCCGCCAGCAAGCTCCGCAGGTGAGTCGGCAATATCATGAGCGGCTTAAACAGCGGGTCAATCAGCTTGTCAGCGATGCGAAGATGTCGCTGAGCGATTCCGATCTGCTGCGGGAAGTGGCGCTGTTTTCCGATCGATCCGACATCAGCGAAGAACTTTCCCGACTCTTCGGCCATCTTGACCATTTCGTCGAAGTCGCCGGGCAATCCAGTCAGGTGGGGCGCACGTTGGAATTCATCGCTCAGGAAATGCTGCGGGAGGCCAACACACTGGGCTCCAAATGCAGCGACGGCCAGATTACGCGTTGGGTGGTGCAGATCAAGGGGTGTATCGACCGTATCAAAGAGCAGGTGCAGAATGTGGAATAGGCCGAAATTCAGACATGCCCCCCTTCGCTGGCCGCGGCCGTACGAAATGGGAATTGCCGCCCACCGCCGAATCTGCAGAGCTTGGGAAGCAGACTGATGCCCTCGGGATCGCTGATATTCATTTCCGGACCTTCGGGCGTGGGTAAGTCCACGGTTTGCCTGCGGTTAAGCCGCGAATTGCCCGCCGAATTCGCCCTCTCCGCCACCACCCGCAAGCCCAAAGCACAGGATCAGCACGGTAAGCGGTATGAATTCGTCGATGAGGCCGAATTCAAGCGCCGAATTGATCAAAATGACTTTTTGGAATATGCTAATGTGTTCGGAAACTGGTACGGCACGCTGCGCCGACCGGTGGAAGAGGCACTCGCTGCCGGCCGCATGGTGCTGCTGGAAATCGATGTGCATGGCGGACGACAGGTGGCCACCGCTTTTCCCGAGGCCTTGGGCGTCTTCATCCTGCCTCCATCGCTGGATGAGTTGCGGCGCCGCTTGGAACACCGCGGGCGCGACGAACCCGAGGTGATTGAGCGCCGGCTGGATGAAGCCCAGCGGGAGATTGAATTTGCACGCAGCTTTAATGCGTACCGCTGCATGGTGGTCAATGAGAACCTCGATCAGACGGTAAACGATATCCGGGCCTTTATCAGCCGCGTCCGGTCGCACGATACGCCGGTGAAGCCCTGAAATATGACGATTGAATAAATGGAGCGATTCGTATGATTGAAGCCGTAAAAAGTGATGAAATTGTTCACAAGCTCGGTGGTCGATTCAAACTCTGTGCGCTGGTGCAGCATCGCTGGCGCGAAATCATCGGCGGGGCCCGTCCGCTGGTGGAACGCAACGGGCGGCCCGTGCTGGAAGTGATTCTGGATGAAATCCTGCAGGGCAAAATCCAGATTGATTATGAAAAAAGTAATGTAAGTCGGCCTGAACAGGCCCTCGGACGCGACTGAGGGTTGCGCGGCGGCCGACGGAACTTTGGCGGATGTCATGGCGGATGCGGCACGTATCCTGATATGTGTAAGCGGCGGTATCGCGGCATATAAAGTCGCGGCACTCGCCAGTTCGCTCACCCAGTCGCATTATCATGTTGAAGTCGCCATGACCGAAGCGGCAACGCGATTCATCGGCCCGGCCACCTTCGAGGGGCTTACCGGCCATCGTGTGCACCTGGACATCTGGGAGCACCCGGCGGAAGCGACTCAGCCCCGGCATATTCAGCTTCCCTCGCAGGCGGATCTCGTGCTCGTGGCCCCGGCCAGCGCTGATTCACTGGCGAAACTCGCAGGCGGTCTGGCGGATGATCTGGTCAGCACGCTGCTGGTGGCAACCGATATTAAAAAACTCCTTCTCGCCCCCGCCATGAATGAAACCATGTGGAATCACCCGGCAACCCGGGCCAATATCGCCCGCCTGCGCGACTGGGGTGTGGCGATGATCGGGCCGGAGAGCGGCTGGCAGGCATGCCGGACGGTCGGCCAGGGACGGATGAGTGAGCCTGACGCCATTTTCGCAGCCGTCGAGGAAAAACTTCGGACTATCCGGGGATGAAGGCAGCGAATGCGATGCGGACACAGCTCTCGCCGCAGGGTACTGACCGTCTTCATCTTTTGTTAGAATATCGGGCTTTGCTTCGGCAGTTGAGCCGGGGCTGCGGAGGTTTTTCATGCAGATTGCAGATCGTTTGAACGTTGTTGCCGAATCCATCACGCTTGCCGTCACCGCGCAGGCCAATGCACTCAAAAAACAGGGGATTGATGTGGTGAGTTTCGGGGCCGGCGAGCCGGATTTCGATACGCCCGAACCGATCAAAGACGCGGCGATTACCGCCCTGAAGGCGGGTAAAACCAAGTACGAACCCACGGCGGGAACTCTCGAGGCACGCACCGCGATTGCCGATAAATTACGCCGTTACAACCATCTGGATTATTCTCCGGAAGAAATCATTGTCTCGGTGGGGGGTAAACATTCGCTGTATGTGGCGATGATGGCGACGCTCAATCCGGGCGATGAAGTGATCATTCCCGCTCCTTACTGGGTCAGCTATCCTGAAATGGTGAAACTCGCCGGTGGGACACCCGTCTTCCTGCGAGGCGACCCGGCACGGGATTTCAAACTGACACCCCAGCAACTCGCCGCCGCCATCACTCCGCGCACACGCATGTTCATTATGAATTCTCCCAGCAACCCCGGCGGCCATACGTATCATCGGCAGGAGCTCCATGAACTTTCGCACGTTCTGGAAAGGCATCCGCAGATCATCGTCTGCAGCGATGAAATCTACGAGCGTCTTGTGTTTAACGGCCAGAAAAGCTGCTCCTGGGCGGCGTTGAACTGGGACTTCTGGAAAAGCCGCACCATCACCTGCAATTGCCTGAGCAAAACCTACGCCATGACCGGCTGGCGAATCGGCTATACCGCCGGCCCGCGGGAACTCATCGCGGCCATGAACAAACTTCAGAGCCAGATGACCAGCAACATCACCAGCTTCTGCATGCCCGCCATCGTCAACGCTCTGAGCGATCCCGCCAATGAAGCGGCCGTTGAAAAAATGCGACGGGCATTTGAAG
>JAJZNY010000069.1 GCA_021852245.1 Planctomycetota bacterium
TCGTAATCCACAATCAGGGCATGATCCGGAATGTGATGTTCAAGACAATAGACCGCCATCGCAAGCGATTCATTTCTGCGGGCCTGATCGCGGCCATATTTCGCCCGCCCACTGACCATGATGTATTTCACCAAGCCGTGCCGATAAAGCGACAGAGCCGCCCGGAGTCGACCGCGCAGCGTGCATCCCGGAGTGTCGTTGTTGAGCACGTGATTGCCAAGCACTACCGCCAATCCAACGGGATGTCGCGGCGGATGCGGGAAATGGGTTTTCAGGTAGGAACACACCACGATGGCCGCAACGCCGCCGAGCGTCGGGAGCCATCCCAGCCCCCCCCGCCGGGGATCGATGGCAAGTTGTGTCATATGAGCGCGCCGATAGCGAACCATTCCCATCCAACTTCCAATCAACACGGCGACGACCAGACACATCGGCACCCAGCAACTGACATCGCCGCCGGTCGCCGCCCATATCTGATAATACCGGATGGTGTCGGCGATCAACATTGCCATCAGAAGCCATGTGAGCCATTCAGCGATGAGGATGATGCCCATCAGCGCAGCCGCTTTCCGCTTTGAATTCTGCCAACAGGTTCGCAGCGTGCGGATGTTGAGCTTCGTGGCTATTTCGGAATCAAACCGCACTGTCCGTCCTATCACCCAATAGGCGAAGGCGGCCGTATACCAGATGCAAACGATCGGGAAATGCATCCAGGCGGGACCCGGGAGGGTGATCCACCAGTCTGCCCGACCGGATATCAGGGCGGACATGATAAATATAATAGACAAGGTGTCGAGGATCGAGCCGATGACCACGATCGGCCGTTTCTGTCGCCTCGACGAAGGCTGATCCGACACCGGATGATGCGCGGGTAAATCGCGGCTGGATGTCGACACGTCGGCATCACCGGCCATAGGTTACCCGTATCTCGGCATGTGCCAGGACATGACCCGCAATGGCATGCTGCAGACAGCGAAAACAATCGGGTGCGTAGGCCAGTTTACGATTCAGGGCATAGATGGCAATTCGGTAATGATGGGCCGGACCGGGCGGCGGCGCCGGCCCGCCGTATCCGCGGCCACCAAAGGAATTTTTACCCTGCCTTGCACCATGGAGCCCCGTTACATCCTTGTGTGGGGGCAGATGAGCCGGAAGCGAACGGGTTCCCGGCGGGATATTAAATACCACCCAATGCAGAAAGGGCATGGGGCCGGGCGCATCAGGGTCAAACATGATGATGAGCAGACTTCGAGTTCCCTTGGGCGACCGGCTCCACGAGAGCGGCGGCGAAACATCCGCGCCATCCGCCGTGAATTTTTTGGGCAGACGCCCGCCATTCTTAAATGCGGGACTATGAAGGGTAAAGGGTTGCCGATGGCTGACCGCCTCCGCGGCGCGTACCATACCCGCAACCGTCACCATTCCAGCCGCGACCAACCACAAGACGAGCAACCACCGACCCATGCCATCACGCATATTCACCCGATCAACTCCCAAACGATCAAGCCGGAGAGAAGTATAACCGGTAGGCATCATGCTGTGCGACTGCGAACCTGTCAGGCCCCGACCGGTTCGGTCTCCGCGGGCACGGGAACGGGTTCAAAATGCCGATTGGCGATGAACTTCGGGCGGGGCTGCTGGCCGCTGTAGGGCGCCGTGAGGGTGTTGTGAACACTGTTATAGACAAAGAACACATTGCTCCGCGGCCACGGCGTCATATTCGCATTGGAGCCATGCAGAACATTGCAGTCAAAAATCAATACCGATCCCGCCCTGCCCGTGGGGGCCGTGATGCCGCCGTCCTGAACGCAATGGGCAATGCTTTCTTCATCCGGAACTCCATATTCCTGCTTTTTCAAAGATTGCTGATAATGATTTTCCGGCGTCTTTCCAACGCAGCTGATGAACTTGAGATGCGATCCGGGAACGATCATCAGCGGTCCGTTGAAAGCGTTGTTGTCCGTAAGAAGAAGAGAGATGCTCAAAGCCCGCATCCGAGGCATTCCATCTTCAACGTGCCAGGTTTCAAAGTCCGAATGCCAATAGAATGCCTCACCCCGGAACCCGGGTTTGAGATTGACGCGCGACTGATGGATGTAGACATCGGATGCAAGGATCTGTCGCGCGGCACCGGCAAGCTGCCGATGCGCAGCAAGCCGGGCGAATATTTCCGACATCTCATGCACGGCAAAAAGTGAGCGGATGTCGCCGCTCTTCGGTTCCGTGATGCACTCCGGACGGGTGGTGACGGCCGGGTCTGTGCTGAGGCGGCGGATTTCCTGCATCAATGCCTCAACTTCGCCGAGGGAGAAAAGCTCGGGAAGAAACAAAAATCCCTGCTCGGCATAGGATTTAATCTGATAATCTGATAATGGGCCGGGAACCTTACGGCCCGGTTCCGCCCAGACTACGGGATCCTGCCGCAGTGTGATCGCCGGCCTCTCCGCCACACGAGATGGATACGAATCACCGAGAGATTCCATGGTGAGCTCCTTTCAATTGGTGGTTAATAACTCAATACGCCGGCTCAGGCTTCGGCCGCAACCGCTGCCGCCGGATACACGCCGTCGGCATCATGCACTTCCGATCCCGTCAGGGGGGGATTGAACACGCAGATCATCCGCATGTCGGTCTTCGCCCGAAGCAAATGCCGCTCATGGCCGTTGAGCGTATACAGTGTGCCGGCGGTAATCGGATAGATTTTTCCGCTTTCGGTAAGCTCGACCTCGCCCTGCCCCTCCACACAGTAGACGGCCTCGATATGGTGCCGATACCAGATGAGCGTTTCGGTACCGGCGCGGATATGGGTGTCATTGAGCGAGAAGCCCACGCCATCGGACGCGGTGAGCAGTCTATGACTGTACCAATTCGGGGTATTGACGTGATGGCGGGTGCCGCTGATTTCATCAAGCCTGCGAACAATCATGTAAGGTATCTCCTGTAAAATCACGTGCTGCATCCGCGACCGGCGGATGTTCTTTTATCACTTGTGCGAGAGCGTGCTCCACGATGTCCAGCCCGCGAGCAAGCTCTCCGGCTTCAATCGTCAGCGGGGGTAGAAATTTAATGACCTGATCGCGGTTGCCGCACGTCTCAACGATGAGGCCCTGATTGAAGGCGGCCTTGGAGACCATGCGTGCCAAATCAGGATATTGGTCGATGGCTAGACCCGCCATGAGCCCGCGACCGCGTACGGCAATTTCCAATTGCGGATGAGCCTGCGCCGTGGCGTGCAACCTTGAAAACAGAAGTTCCGATTTGGACTGAATCTGCCTGGTGAATGCCGACGTGGACCAGTAATGCTCAAGGGCCTCGGTCGCCGCAACAAACGCGAGGTTATTGCCGCGGAACGTTCCGTTATGTTCGCCCGGCTCCCACACATCAAATTCGGGCTTAATGAGCACAACAGACATCGGCAGCCCGCAGGCACTGAGCGATTTGGAAAGCGTGACAACGTCCGGCTCAATACCCGATTCTGAAAAGCTGAAAAATTCACCGGTACGGCCGCAGCCCGCCTGAATGTCGTCGATGATCAACAATATGCCATGCTCCTGACAGAGTGCTTCGAGCGCCTGAAGCCAGGATGCGGAGGCGACATTCACTCCGCCTTCTCCCTGAACCGTTTCAAGAAGAACCGCGGCTGGCGGATCGACGCCGCTGCTGCCGTCTTCAATGAAGCGGCGGATGTACGCGATGGTGTTGAATTCCGGACCGAAATATCCGTCGAACGGCATGAAAGTGATGCCGCCACTGTACCCGACATAATCCCGCCGATGATACTCATTGCCCGTGGCGGCCAGCGCCCCGGCTGTCATGCCGTGATACCCATTGGTGAATGCGATGACGTTGAACCTGCCGGTGACTTTGCGGGCGAGCTTGATGGCAGCTTCGACGGCGTTGGTGCCGGTGGGGCCGGGAAATTGAATTTTATAGTTGAGTCCGCGTTCATGAAGGATGATGCGTTCAAATGCGGCGATAAATTCGCGTTTGGCGGTGGTCATCAGATCCAGTCCCTGAACAATTCCGCCGTCCTGAATGTATTGCATCATGCGTGCCATGATGCGAGGATTATTATGTCCGTAATTGAGTGAACCGGCCCCTGCGAGAAAATCCAGATAGGGCCGGCCATTTTCCTCTTCAAGTGTTGCACCGTGGGCGCGGTGAAAGACTGCCGGAAATGCCCGCGAATAACTTCGCACTTTTGATTCACGTGTCGTAACCATACTTGGAATCCTCCTTCTATTTATGGTGCTCGTGCTTCGATCCTTTGCGGCTGCACTTCCTCGCACACTGCCGCGATGGGTCCGAGCGTGTAAAGCACCTCCGCCTCATGCCGATAACGGCCGAAGAGATTCTCGTGAAATCCATCGGTGGCACTGATCGGCGTCCGGAATTTTTTCGCCAGTGACGTGAAGAGATTTCTCGACGCCGTATTGGATGGTGTGATGGTGGTTTGAAGAAACCATGGATCTGACGCCGCCAGGCCTGCCACCAGATCCGTGAGCATCGCCATTGCGATTCCCCGCCCCCGAAATTCCTCTGCCACGGCCACCTGCCAGACGAAAACCAGCCTGGGCTGATCTGCCGGGAGATAGGCGGTGGTCACGCCGATCAGGCGGGAGCCGCTTTGGGCCACGCGGCAGGTGGAGGAAAAATCCCGGCACAGGAGCAGATACAGATATAATGAATTTTTATCAAGACTGCCGGCGGCGTTGACCAATTCGTACATCTGCACGGCGTCGGCGAGTGTCGGTCGTCGAATCACCGGCCTGACGGATGCCA
>JAJZNY010000398.1 GCA_021852245.1 Planctomycetota bacterium
CTTGGTCTCCGCCAGTTGCTGCTGCAACTGCTTGTTCTGCATGATGAGCTGATTGCGCTCGGTTACCAATTTATTATTACTGCAACCGCCGAGAAATACCGATCCCAGCAGCACTGCGCCCATCGTCAGACCGATCCGTGTCCATTTCCGCTCAGCCATATGCGTATACTCCATGCAAAACCACCGCCGCAAACCATCGGCGTACACGCCGATGAATCTTCCCAGATTTTAACCTCTGCCCCCGCAAGGTACAATTTAACGAGTTTTCAGCCCAAATCGGCCATATGCCGGCCGCTCGATGATCTGCAGGCGACCAGCCGGAGGGGCTGCTATGGCAGGATCGCCATGGGTGCCGGGCGGTATGGCCCAGTGGTTGATTAAATCCCCGGAACAGGTTGAAATCCAATGCGTTGTGACCGGATGGCGGGAATACCCATGCACGAATATCCGAAGCATATCGCGGAGCTCTCTTCCTTCCGAAAATTTATTCAACGCATCGAGTCGGCATGGCCTGAATTCCGTCAACGCCGTAGCGAGCGCCTCGCGCAGGTCGCCCGGAACGGTGCGGCTCCTGAAAAACTTGCCGAGGATATCTTGAGCGATTTTTTCACCATCGCCCTGGACTGGGACCTCGGCGACCTGAACAAACAGCTTCAATATGCGGATATTGTGCTTACCAAATCAGGTCTCAAGCGATTGCTCATTGAAGCCAAGCATCCCGGATCATTGGACGCAGGGCAATCGAAATTGCAGGCGGCGCTGCACCAGGCCCGTGGGTATGCAGATCAGCAGCGGGTCCAAACGGTGGCCATCAGCGACGGGTGCCTGTTTTACGCGGCGGATATTGTCAATGGCGGCTTCAGAGACCGTGCGTGGCTGCGTCTTGATGATGAGACATTTTCGGCCGACTCATGGTGGGTAAGCGTGGATGGCATTTATCGCCCGCCGGAAATCCTTGCGGTTCGGAGCCAGACAAGACGTGATCCGAGCACGCCGTCGCCGGTGGTCGGCCCGCCCGGTGTCGGGGAAATTCAGCCCCCGGCCGCCCCCCCTTTTGCATCCGCAGCATGGCCGACCCGCGAGTTGCTTTGCCTACGTCGGCGACGCCTTGCACACCTCCACATGGAAGTTGCCGTATCGCTTCGCAGACGGCAGGGTTGATGCCGCGCATCTGTCGGGTGCCATCCGTGCCGTGGTGAGCAACTACCGTGGCGCACGAGTCAAAACGATCCCCGAGGCGGCACTCTCGGATGTTTTGGTGCGACTCGGGAAGGCGGCGGCTGAACTTCGCAAGATGCCGACCCAATGCCCCAAACCGCAACTCTCATACCAACAACTTTATCAGGCTCTTCAGCAGTTGGGGCGGCTCAATGAAGTCTTCGGGTGCGATGTCCCGCCGAGCGGAAAGCCATTTCCGGCGACCGATCCATAGTACGCCGTCCTTTTTTTTTCGGTAGCATATTTTCTACTGGTGGGCAATTTGGCATCGGAGAAAACTTATGGCGAGAAGCAGTGACAACGGCCGGGTTGGGAAATTCGTCGTTCACGGGTGCCCTCCCGAGTGGGAGTTCAGATGTGAGGCGCCATCGTCGCCCTGATCGTAATAATTGAGGTATTCTGCCGGGGCCGGGAGTTAACGATGGACTGTCGCCCGCAATTTTTGCGATGCTGCTTGTCGGCGCCAACACGGAATCAGAGAGGAGGTCCGTGAGGTACCGACAGATTCTCGGCAATGCGGGCACTCCATTGCCCCGGCAACTGATGCAGGCGTTATCAGCGAAGCGCGGGGTCGGCGGGGGGCGCCGGCTGCGGTACAGGTTTTTCCCGCGTCATGCGGGCGTTGACGATCCCCCCGATGCCGGCAAGCGTCATTTCCACCAATATCTGTCCGACACGGGGTAGGGCCACGGCAACGACAATCAATTCGGGTGAGCCGACAATCGGAGTTAAAAACAATGCCTGAATCGCCTCACGAACGCCCAAGCCTCCGGGCAGCAGACTGAACATGCCGAGGCTGACGGAAAGGGCAAAAGCACCGACCAGATCGGGATAGGTGCGAATGGAAATGTAATGGATGCTGTGCACGCTCGCCCAGAGTGCCACGCCACCGAAAAACCAGACCGGCATGAACATCCCAACCGCCGCCAGCATATGGCGAAAACGGAAACGTCGGCTTGGCGGGATCGGACCTCGCTTCATGGATTTGAGGGCCGTATTAATCATGAAGAAGAATATTCGGGGATGAAAAACCGTCAGCAGTCCGGCGATGGCGATTCCCACCAGCACGAGATAAAACGGATGGTCGCGGGCGTCAAAAAGCAGGGCGATCGCCCCGATCAGGGCGCCGGAGAGCGTGTACATCGCATTTTCAAGCAGCGTGGAAAGCACGCAGATTTCGCGGGACATACCCGCCCGGTGCGTGCGATCAATTCGCATAAGCACCAGAAACACCTTGCCGGGGGCATACTTCCCGGCCTGGCTGAAGGTGTACGCTCCCAGCAGCGGGATCGTCGGTGAATGATCTCCCATTCTCCGCACCAGCCAAAGCCAGGTCAGGCTGTTGGTGATCATAATCCCGATGAACCCGAGTGGAATCAGGGGGATGAAACGCCAGTCGATGTCAACGGGTTTGGAACCTGCCTTGTGCCACGCGTCGAGCAGTTTATCGCCGACAAACCCGAACACCAGCACCATCACCAGCAGTTTGATGAAGAATATGATTCTTGCCTTTGTGAGCTTCATTAAACTCTTTTCGTTAAGGGTCCATCGGGGCGGGGCACCAAGATACCAAGACGGTGCCTCGGACTCCGCCCGCAAACCGGTGAATACACCTTCACCCGCCACCCATCGTCATCCCATCTTTGATGGAATACGCATCAGGTTTTTGCTGTCTCGACACCAACGGTCGATTATTCGCCGCCAACTATTGTGCTCGAATATCGACAAATGGGAAACCCATGCCCGTGCCTGCCACATGGGTTAAACGCACACGCGGCGGGGTTGATGCACCGTGCAGACATTTTGGCGATCGACTGGCGGGAGGCACTGGCATCTCAATGCCTCCCCATATACTATTAAGGCGTTGCCATCCTGCAAAAAGGATGCGAGTTGGAGAATGATCATGAAATGGAATCTGAAAATCGCAGCAGCGTTAACCGGTCTCACCCTCATGGCAACGCTGGCCGGGTGCAGCAGCAGTCCAACCGTTTTGACGCCCAACCCCAGATCCCCGATCGCCGATGTCCCGGTGCCCGAGGGATTTCATATTGTTCTGGGTAAATCGGAAAGCACCGTCGTGCCGAGTACCGGGCTTCGGATTGTCAACGAATATTACAAGGGGTCCCCATCTCGATTGACGACGGCAAGATTTTTTCTGGATAATCTTCCCGGCAACGGATGGAAACTGCGTGAGGAAACTCAAGGCTCCGGCGGTATAACGGAATTTTTCAAAAAGGGTGATGAAGATTGCACCATCACCATCCGGCGTGGCTGGTTCCATACCCATCTGTACATCATCATAACTCCAAATCACGCCTCCGGCGGGGGCTCTGCCGCCCCTGCGGGCACCACGACCACCATGCCTGCAGTTCCGTCATCATGATGAACCTTGCCACCCGGCCCGAGCACCTTCAGGAATACATGGATGATCCCGGCGCTGATGTGGGGGAATTGGACAGGGGCTTGGCGTTTATACGCTTCGTGAATCGGCGGTTGGGGGGAACGCACAGCATTTTATCGACGCTGCGGCCGTGGCTTTTGCAGTGGCCGAAGGATTCGCCCGTTCGGCTGCTGGATATTGCCACCGGATCGGCCGATATCCCGCTGGCCATGCTGGCGATGGGAAAAAATCTTGGTTTGACGATGCGCATTGCGGCACTGGACCTGCACGCGGCGACATTAAGGCTCGCTGGAGCCCACATCGGCACCTGCCCGGCGGTGCAATTGCTGCGGGGGGATGCGATGCGGTTGCCGCTGGCGGATGGTTCGGTGGATTTCGTGACCTGCAGCCTGTTTCTGCATCACCTCACAACGCCGCAGGCCTCCATGGTGCTGCGGGAGATGGTGCGAGTGGCCCGACATGGATGGATTCTCAGCGATCTGGTGCGTTCCCGCTGGGCGCTGGCGGCCATATCGGCGATGACGGTCTTTTCACCCCGTCTCCACCGCCACGATGCGCGGGTTTCGGTGGCCAAGGGGTGGAAACGCGCGGAAATACTTCAGATTGCCTCCGATGCGGGGGCGGATGTTGCAACCTATACGCCGCACGCCTTTGCGCGTTTTGTCCTCGCCGGCCGGCGTGCGCAAGGGTGAAGGGGGCCGTCGCCTTGCGGCAGGGTGTCGCCGCCGGCGGGCATCGTACCGATATCGGGAAGAGTATTATTTTTTCATGGTCGTGTGGGACGCTGCCAGCCGCTTTTCGGCGGCCGCCTGGTGCGGGTGCCCCAGCTTTTTCAATACGGCGGCCAGCGCCAGATGAATCACCGGCACGTTGGGGGCGAGTTTTTCCGCCAGCCGCAATTGATCCAGTGCCGCGTGATCATGCCCCATCAGAAAAAGACAGCGGGCGTATGAAACGTGTCCCGGTACAAATTGCGGCGACACCTTCACCACACGCCGGAAATACACCGTCGCCGTTTTAACGGATGTTCCAGAGGCGATTTTGACGTAACTATTTGTATGAAAATGAGTTAATGTCGATTTTTGGCATTTATGTGTAGCCACTAAAATATTGCGGTATTTCTGCTTTTCACTTGACTTGTATTTTTG
>JAJZNY010000387.1 GCA_021852245.1 Planctomycetota bacterium
CCGGTATTTGCATCCATTCGACAGGAACTTGCAAAAAGGCCGGTGCTCAATCCGGACAGCATTCTCCATGAGTTCACGGCCCTGCTGAGCCGGGAAAAAATTCAGCATGACCTCGCATCCAGTGCCGGCGCCTCGCGCCGGTTCGGCCTCGCTGTTGTTCTGCTGATGCGCTCGGAGCATGCCCTCTCACAAATATATGCTCAATTGACCTCGGCGCAGACACAGTGGCGGCACAATGGCTGGAATCTGCCGGCACAGCAACTGAAAACCCGGTTGCTTGCCAATCTCACTCCTGATACCGCCCTGATACCGTTTCTTAAACTTCATTCAGCGCCATGGGCCAGAAGCGGTGACATCCGACGTTTGGCCGCTCATTCCAGCCGAGAGGCGCAACGTCAGTTGCGGGATCTGCTTGCCGCCCGCCGCGTCGAAGCCGATTACCATACTCTGCAACAGTCATTTGCCATACTGGCAGAAAATCCGCATCACCTGGTGTCAGATTTTCCGGCATATGCTGCCAATTACCTCAATCGTTGCCGCTCCATTCATGCCCTAGGACTTTCCGTCATGATGATGGCCCGTCAGGCCCGGCTCGCAGAACAGGCTCTTGCCCGCTACGGCTCCCGCCTGCAATGGAAACTCATCAACGCCCGCCGCAGCCCCACCTCGACCGTATCACCCGATCAATATTTTCCCCAATGGTTTGATTATTGCAGTATCAGCCCGGATCACAACGCCTACCTCACCCAACAGGCAGCACTCAGCGCCCGTATCGCATCGATTCGTCTCAATATCAGCCGAGCACAGCGCCTGCCCCGCCCACCGACCGTCAATTACTCCGACGAACTCCATCAGATTACCGCGCCGCTCGCCGCGATCAGCAAACCGGATTTCTGGATCGAAAAGAACAAGGCCAGATTGGATTCTGTCGTTAAATCCACCGTCGCTCACCTCAACAGACTGCACTCGGAGATCGTGGCATTTATTGATTCGGAGATTAACCTGAAAAAGTGGACAGCCCAGTTCATCGGATTCGACGGTTCCGGTCGTCACTACCCGGTGAATCCGCGTGCACTTGATCCATTTTCGCTCTCGGCACTGAACCGACTTTACCTGCGGCGAATCCAGTTCATCGTTCTTGGGCCGCAGGTGTCCGGTGTCGCAGCTTGGAAACCCGATGCCGCAACCTATCGTACTGTGCTCGCGTCCCTCCGATCACGCCGATGGCAGGTGCCGCAAATTAATACCCGTGTCGCAGCCCTCAAGGCCTCATTGAGGCATCTGGCCGATGACGTGTTCAAAATCAATCCGGCTCTACAGAAATCCCCCACCGGCGGCACAAAAGCGGATCGGCTGCTTGCCGCGACACTCATCCCCGCCCGTATGGCGGCCATAGAGGTCGCATGCCGATTGGGAAAGTTCGGCCCGCATGAAACCCTCATACCGCCCAAACGGGTTATCAATCTCTGGCGCAGACAGCAGTCGGCATTTCTTACACTCGTGGATGGGCTCCGCGTTTTGGAAAACCGCATGGCCGCTGCGTCGCTCTATGAGCAATCATCGCCCAAACCGTCGTCTCTCGCGGTTCAATACGCGCTATTGACGAAAAATCTCTGGTGGTCGAACCCGACCGTCGTTTCCGCCACCGCGCCACTCCGCCGCAGCATCAAAATGGCAATCGATATCCAAAAAGCTTCCGCCGCCGATCTACACAACCTCGCCTCCAAAATTACTGCCTATCCTCAGCAATTGCAGCCATTTCTGGTTCGATCTCTCTGGCATCGAACAGGTCAATGGCGTTTGCAGTCCCACACTGATCTTCTCGCCCTCGAAGAGAATCTGGCCCAACGACTGGACGCATTTGCCGAAAGTTCCGCCCTGAAGAAATCGCATCCGCACATTGCCGCGCGATTGAGGGAAGACCTTCGCGTGAGATGGCAGCGGCGATTGAACGAGGCCGGCCCGGTCGGCCGGGTCGCGCCGGTTATTCTCGCCAGTTCAAGTTACGGTGTGACGTTGAGTCCTATCCGCAAGCTCACCGATCTGACTGCTTTTCATCATCTCTCACCCACCGCCCGGTTCAACCTGCTCGTCTTTGCCCTCAATCAGCAGGCCTCCGGCATTAAAAGTCCCGTTCGGGCCAAACAGGTCGCCGGTCACTTTGCCGATCTTCTGGCTGCGGCGCTCAAGCACCCCACTTACCGCGCATGGGCATCTTTGCCTCCGTATCCGCGCCTTACCGCGGAACTGAGTGCCGTGCTCAGGGCCAATCCCGCCAAAGCCTCCGAGCCGTCCGGCCCCGCAATAGCCGGATGGCACGAGCAGAAAATCAGCCCGACACAACGCCTGTTCATCGCGCCGGGCGGCAGGCAGCGCCTGCAATTTACGCTTGTTCATCCATTAAATGGTCACGCCTGCTTTCTGTGCGATCAGGAGTTGCGAGTCGGAATATTCCTGCACACCGTCCATTCCAGCGATAATATTTTACGGCGCCCCGCCTCCGGATTTTTCAATCTGATCAGATATAACACCGATTATCTCGGTCCACACACATGGATCTACTCACGTCAAACAGATGATATTTCCCTGGCGCCCAACTGGTTTACCAACACGAATCAGATATACGCCGCGCCTCGATTCCCCGCATCTATTGCTACCGCCGGAGGAAAATTACGGGCCTCCGCCGGTGGCAACCCGACGCGAGACGATCCTGTGCAGTACCTGCCCCCGGAGGCTGCGGTCTACGTGGCGGCATTGCTCGGCTGCCGCCTGCCAACTGTGCGGGAGTGGCAGGCGGCCTATCGGCAAAACCGGGCGACGACTACCGGCGCTCTGTTACCCGGCCGTGCGCTGGCGTCTTATGTTGCCTATCTGAGACGTGAGGATTCCACCCTCGACGCCCGGCTTCCTACACCCCGGTTTTGGGATATCTTCGGCAGTTCCGCCCCCGCCCTGCGGGCGTATCGAAATGACTATGGCACTGGTGGATCCAACCGCATATTTTTCCGGCCAACTGGTAATGGCGGTACATCTCGTTCATTTGCCAATCTCGTCGGTAACGTGGCGGAGTATGTATTTAATGATACTGGGGCCTATTCCAGATCGCTGAAACAATGGTATAAAAATCCCAAAACACTCACGGCAGCGTCCGTCCAATCCCTTCTGACGGCTCGCGCGATGAAACACTTTTATGTCATCGGTGGTTCCGCCCTGACGCCTCTGGGAAAGATATCCCCCGATACGCCGATCACCATCAATTGGGCGACGCGTCGGGCGAAGCGTGGATTTTCGGATGTCGGAATCCGCCTCGCCTATCGGCGGCGCGTGCTGACACCCCAGCAACTTCTCGCCAGACTCATCCGCCGCAATCATTACGCCGAGGCCGGATGATTCCACGCGGGTTCCGTCGCACATCTCGCGGGTAACGGCTCGGTCAGCGGTGCCTCAGTAGGTCTTTATGTTGATGGTTGCACTTGAAAGACCCCGGGAATGAGCTGTCACCTTAATAACGCCCGGCGTATGGCCGGCGCGAACCAGTACCATGCACAGGCCATCAAAAGCACGACGCCAGTCGGCAATATTCATTTCATGACTTACCGGATTGCCGTTACCAACCCCTGCAATCTCACCCGCCCCGGTCACCTGGAAATGCACCCGGTTTGACGCACCGGGCACAACCTGGCCGTGGGAATCAACCACTTCAACGGCAATCGGGGCTATGCTCTCCCCGTCCGCCTTGAGATGCGGGAATTCATCTATCAGTCGCAATGCTATGGCCGGCCCGGCCGTATGCAGGCTCATGTGGGCAACCTCGCGTCCCGCATCGAATCCCTTGGCCGTTAATGTTCCCGGTTCATACGGAACCGTCCACGAGAGAAATCGATATCGCGGCATGGATTTGGACCCCAACGATTTGCCGTTCAAATAAAGGGTGATGCGAGCGCAGTTGGAATAGCAGCGAATTAGAATCGGTTTACCGATCCTGTTGGCGTTAAATGTCCATGCCGGGAAAATATAGATCGATGGCTTTTTCCGCCAACATGCACGCCAATAGTAGTAGCACGGCTTGCGGAAACCGCACAAATCCATCGCACCGGTTTGACTCGTCACCTCCGGCCAACCGAATGGATTCGGTTCGCCCCGGTAATCAAAACCTGTCCAGACAAAAGCCCCGGCCACAAAGGGATGGGTCACCACCGGCGGCCATGAAACCCACGGCTCATGGTTTGAAAACCAACTGCTTGGATGGCGCAATCTGGCGCCGTATTCCGAACAAAGTCCGGTCTTACGGCTGGTTTTCAGTACCCCGCGAGCGCTGAAACAATTGACGTCTTCACTGCCAAAGATCATTTTACCGGGATATTCCCGGTGCAATCGCGTATAAAGGTTGCAGCTATAGTTAATACCGAGCAAGTCCTCAACGCTGAGGAATCCCTTTCGCGTATACCCATTGTTCATGGCACAGCTCACCGGCCGCGTCGGGTCAAGACGGTGAACCAGATTCTGCATCGCCGCAAAGATCCTCGCCCCCTCGGCAGTCCCCTGGAGCGCATTTTCCTCGTTGCACATCGACCAGAAAATCACGCACGGATCATTCCGCTGCTGCAGAATCATAGCCCGCAGATCGGACAGGTTGGAATAAGGTGTTCCCGGGGGCGACTTGGGCGTCCACGCGTCCCCGAGATGCCGATTCTCGTCCATCACCAGCATGCCGAGATGGTTGCACGCGCGATAAAACGCCGTCG
>JAJZNY010000001.1 GCA_021852245.1 Planctomycetota bacterium
CCGACAATCATCACCCCCATGCGGCGGATGAGAGATCGGACAGCCGGCGATGCAAACGTGATACTCCCCCACCGCAGGCCGCAGCGATGCGCTGAGACGCCGAGCATGAAAAGCTGCACGACACCGGACGCCAGCACCGCCAGCGCCACCCACCAGATGCGCTCCGTCAGCGGAGCATGCGCCGCGAAATACAACGCAGGCAGAGCCGCCGCCAGTGCCATAAGTACGCTGGTGGTGATCGGGGCGAGACTCTGGGCGGCAAATTTCTGATGCACGGCGGAAAACGCGCCGAGCATCGCCGTGATGCAGATCGCCACGGTGTACGGGAGCATCAGCGCGATCATTCCCGCGGCGAGGCGATTTTCAGGCAGCAGATGGGGATTAAGCGCCAGCGGAAGCAAAATACATTCACCCAGAGCGGTTATGGCGGAAAGCACCACCAGCAGCAGCACGAGCACGGATCGAGCGAATTGATCGGCCGCCTCGCGTCCTTCCTGCATCTGAAGCGTGGTATAGGCGGGAACAAACAGTGCCGTCAGCGCCCCTTCGCCGAAGATGCGCCTGAACAGATTCGGTATCTGAAATCCCATCCAGAAGGCCGACCAGACCGTCCCCACACCCAGAAAATAGCTGCAGATTTTGTCGCGGAGGAGTCCGAAGATCCGCGAAGCCATCGTGAGGCGGGATATCAGATTGGCGCTGGAGATCAACCGGCGATGTTCCGTGGGACTGGTGGAGGTGTGGGGACCATCAGCCAAATGCCGGCTCCTACCGCTAAGCATTGCCCGCGCCGGGAGGTGTCTGAGACGCACGCGGTTCCAAGGCACGCCGGAGCGCCCGACACGCCGCTGCCGGATCCTCCGAACTTATCACCGCGCTGCTCACCGCAATGGACCGCACGCCGGCCGCGACCAATGGCTCAATATTATCGACGGTAATGCCGCTGATCGCCAGTGCCGGTATCGGCAGATTTTCCGCGGCAATCTGCCGGGCGTATTCGATGCCGGCGAGCCGGGGTTTGATCTTGGTACGGCTTTCAAACATAGGCCCGATACCGATGTAGCTTGCGCCGGCGCGCACGGCCGACCGGGCCTCTTCCAACCGGCTCGTTGACACACCGATGATCATGTCCGCAGGTGCGAGTTTTCGTAATTCGACGCACGGCAGATCGCTCTGCCCCACATGGACACCCGCTCCGCACGCCAGTGCCACATCGAATCGGTCGTTGATGATCGGCACACAGTTGTGGCGTCGGCAGCGATCCACCAGAAGGCGGCCGCGAACCAGCAGCTCTCCACCGTCAAGATCCTTTTCGCGCAGTTGCACCATATCCGCCCCGCCGTCGAGCACGGCGTCCAGCGTTTCAATCCAATTCCGGCGGCAGAGCGCTTCGGTGATCAGAACGCAGAGGATGGTCGGCGGCAGACGCCCTACCGGTCGCGATGCCATTTGCAGTCCTTTGGCGGCGGCGTAGAGCCGATAGCGGAGCGATTCAATTTGCATCGAGGCGGGAATATCCATCGTCCGTGCAACTTCTTCCAGACTGCGGAGTGCTTCACCGGCGCGACCGAATGCCGCATCCACCATCTCGGCAAGATTTTTAAGCTCCAGTTGCCCGGAAGTCTTGGTATCTTTACCCACGTCCGTTTTAATATCGCGGCAGGCGACGGCGTCGGAGAGCCCCAGCGGGCGAAGCGCGGAAACCAGTGCGTGGCGGATCGATTTGAATTCGGCAGCCGCCGTTCCGTCAGCGAGGATAAACCGGGCCGTATCTTCCAAACACCGCAGAGCCTCGCGGCCGCGATTCGCAGCGGCATCCATCAGGCGCAGCATGGCCGGCGTCGGGTGCTTCATACGTTCTGGCCGTCAATTTCATCGGCGTAATGGGCGTCATCATCTCGATTCGATCGATCTTCGTTGGTCTGTGACCAAGGCTGAAATTTCGCCACACCACGCCGCGTCGTCTTGACGAAATCCACAAATTCCCGCACCTCCGGATACGCCAGGAGTTCCGGCGACAGACGATCCACCGCCCGCGGCAACGGAATCCCCGCCAGATCACGCATGAGCAGCTTGAACATCTGCCGCACGGCATTAATCGCCTCGCGGCTCATACCGGATCGCCTGATGCCGACGTTGTTAATCTGCGTGACAATCGCCGTCTGCAGCGAAATGCAATAGGGCGGAATATCGCTGAGCTGGGCGGAATTATTGCTCACCATCGAAAGCCGCCCCACACGGGCATTCTGATGGATGGCGCACCCCGCACCGACGATAGCCCGGTCAAATATAATGCTGTGACCGCCAAGACGGGCGCCGTTAACCAGCGTGACATAATCGCGGACTTCAGCATTGTGGCCGACATGCGAGCCGACCATCAGAAAGCAGTGCGATCCGATGCGCGTTACCCCATTGGTCCCCCGATGAACGGTGACATGTTCACGGAAAATATTATCGTCCCCGATTACCAGCTCGCTGATTTGATCCTTGTGTTTCAAATCCTGCGGAGCATCACCGAGCACGGCAAAACCGTGAATGGTATTGCCGCTGCCGAGCGTGGTGTTCCCCATCACCTTGGCATGGCTGTGAAGATGACAATTCGGGCCGATTTTGACCGGTCCTTCAATGACACAATACGGGCCGATCCGCACGGTGGAATCAATTTGGGCCTCGGGAGATATCACGGCAGTTGGATGAATCAATGTATGCACCTGTCAAAAATCAATACGCAAACCGGACGGAACGGATTCGCTCCTCCCCGCCTTTATACGCCGGAAGTTGCCGGAGGTTTGTCCGCCGCTGAAAAATCCGCGGTCGGTGAGAGTTCGCGGCAGGTGTAGCGCAACTGCCGTTTCTTCATCCACCGCACCGCGAGCAGATCAATAAACGCCCGGATCACCCGGCTGCCGAATTTATACTTCGTGACCCCATGAGCGCGGGGATAATGGCTCACAGGCACTTCAATAACCTTGAAACCTCGCATCTTCACCAGTGTTGGAAAGAATCGATGCATCCCCTTGTAGAGCGTAAGCCCCTCAAGGCATTGGCGTTTGTATACCTTGAGCGAACAGGCGGAATCCTGAATATTTTCGCCGCTGACCCAATTGCGAATGCCATTGGCGATGCGTGTCTGGATGAGCCGCAGAATGTTATCGCTTCGCTTTTTCCGCCAGCCGTTGACCATATCCACATCCGGCCCGAGCATCTCCATCAGCCGCGGTATCTCACCGGGATCGTTCTGCATGTCGGCATCCACGGTGCCCCAAATCCGTCCCCGCGCGTGGCGGAAACCGGCGTCCATCGCCGCCGTCTGTCCGCTGTTTTTATCCAGTCGCACCACGCGCAGAAAGGAAT
The DNA here is from genome assembly GCA_021852245.1 of Planctomycetota bacterium. Next base: position 3,355 of record JAJZNY010000001.1, read on the forward strand.
ATTGCCGGGCAAGCTCCAGTAATTTTTCACGGGTTCCATCGGTGCTGCAATCATCCACAATGATCGCCTCGAATTCATAACCCAACGGAGAGAAGACCGCATGAATCCGCTCGACCAGCGGGCCGACATTATCAACTTCGTTGAATGCCGGCGCGATGATCGAAAGCTGAACGTCGCCTGAATGTTCCACCATCAACTCCAACAACCCGCCGACCGGCCCGATTCACCACCTTCTGCAAGAATAACGCGGCGGGGACGGCCTCCCATTGCAATCCGGCGGCAAAATTATAACTCGAAATATTTTGTTCGCTGAAACGCGGGGCTGCGCAATAACGCCGAGAGGCGGAAAAGTGCTCAATGCCGCGTCAGCAGAGCCAAGTCATCGCTGCCGGAATGTGCCAGCACCAGCCGCCCCATGCGGTAGGGTGCAAACGGCTGACAGCCGGGCGTGACGGGAAAAAGGCTTGACTGAATCAGTTTGGCGCTCCCGGCTCCATGATGCCACTTATATCGCAGCACGTTAATGCGGTAGCGGGAACCCGGCTTGCACGCACAGGCGAGCGCCCGCGGAAGGTGCCCGAGAGGAATTCTCAGCACGGCACTCCACCCCGGCTTGAACGAATGCAGATGCACCCATGTTTTTGCCACAAGCCCCGGTGTCTTCCAGGGGATCGATGCAAATGGATGATCAAAATTAACCTGGCCATCAGCGAGCGGACGGGGAGGCGAACCGGATTTGTGCCAAACCTGATTCACTCGCCCATTGGGCGCGATGACAATCTCGTAGAAATTCATCCCGGTTTGATGTGCCGTCGTATCCAGCCAAACTTCCGCACAGCTGTGCTGCCAGAGCTTCGGCAGTGAAATATGGGGAGAAGTGACGGGCGATCCGAGGGTGTTGACAGCGATATAAAGATTATGGGCCGTGTAATAGGCAGCGGCTTGAGTCGTTGAAGGGGTGCCCTGCGAAGTTGCCAGCGTGTACCAGCGGGCACCCGCCCACAGGTTGCTGCGTGTGGGATCGGTGAAAACAGGTTTGCCCTGCGGAGCAGGCAACGCACGGAACGCCGTGGGGACGGACATGGAAGATGGTTGGGGCGATCGGCCGGAACTGACCGCCGCCGTGTTGTCTTTGCAGCCCGGCCAGACGGATACGAGCATGGTTGCCATGAGCACCACGCCGATCGTCTTAAATGTTGTCAGTCCGCGAAATTTCAATGCTTCACACGTCATATTGCCGCGTCGGGTGGGTTGTGAAAGCGTTTCGACCATGAAACTACCAACTTTCTCCAAGCCACATTCCGCACCGTGGCGCCCACGAATCCATTCATGAG
>JAJZNY010000475.1 GCA_021852245.1 Planctomycetota bacterium
GTCACGCCCTGTTCCCTTAAATTCGGCCGCAGCGCGAAAAATCCCGTCGGAACCTCACCCCGTTGTGGCGGCTCCCGAATTCACCGGCGCTGGGCGACTGCAACGGATGGTTATCCGTTCCTTCCGTATTCTAATCGGCTCATCGCCCATCGCCAACATCATCTGCCCGCCGGGCGATTGGTCCTCCTCCGACGTGGGCGCCGCCACGATCAGTCCAACTCTCTGAAATCCTGTGGGATATCCCGGTGCCGATGGGGCTTGCCAGCGTAACGGTGGTCGCGATTTTATCGGCTGATCCTTGTATCGTAGGTTACAATCGGTTAAGGAATAGATTGGTTAATTGAAGTTCATGCACTTTAATCGGGGGCCGATATGCAACCCACTCCAGAATTTGATGCCGCCAACCATGAGATCAACAAGATGGCCAAACCGGAAGAGGCCGCCAAATGGCGCCGGTGGGGCCCCTACGTCTCCGCCCGCGCCTGGGGCACCGTCCGCGAAGATTATTCCCCCGACGGCTCGGCATGGACTTATTTTTCTCATGATATGGCCCGCAGCCGGGCCTATCGCTGGAGCGAGGACGGCATTGCCGGTATCTGCGATGAACAGCAGTTTCTCTGTTTTGCCCCGACCTTTTGGAACGGCCGCGACCCGATTCTCAAAGAGCGATTCTTCGGCCTCACCAACGAAGAGGGAAATCATGGCGAGGATGTGAAGGAATACTGGTATGCCACCGACAATGTGCCGTCGCATTCCTACATGAAGATGATCTATCGCTATCCGCATGCGGAATTTCCGTACCGGGCCCTGGTGGAAATCAATCGCCACCGCGGAGCCAATCTGCCGGAATATGAACTGGTCGATACCGGCATCTTTGCCGATGACGCTTTTTTTGATATCACCATCGAATACGCCAAACTCGATGCGGGTAAGATATTCGCCCGCTACAGCATTAAAAATTGCGGCAAATCCCCGGCTCCGTTTCATCTGCTTCCAACCCTCTGGTTCCGCAACACATGGTCCTGGAATAAAAACTCGTCCCCCGAACCGGTCCTTTCGCTTGAGGGGAATAAAGACAGCGGCGATGTCGTAATCAAAGCGACCCATGAGCAACTGGGTACCTGCTACTTCTATGCCACCGGCGTCGCGGAAACGCTCTTTACCTTCAATGAGACCAACCGCCAGAAACTCTACGGCGCTCCCAATACCCATCCCGCCGTGAAAGATGCGTTTCATGATTATTTTGTCAATGGAAAGCAAACGGCTGTGCATCACAAACCGCTGGGCACCAAGGCAGCGGTCTATTTTAACTGGCTCCTCGCGCCCCAATCCACCAAGGTGGTGGAAGTGCTCCTTTCCGATGCGAAGATGGATAACCCATTCAAGGACTGCCGCGCTACATTCGACGCCAGAAAAAAGGAAGCCGACCATTTCTATGCCCGCATGCTGCCGGAAAAAACGGACGGCACATGGCGACAGATTTCCCGCCAGGCCCTTTCCGGAATTTTGTGGAACAAACAATTCTACAATTACCCTGTTGAGGAATGGCTCAAAGGGGATGACGATTGTCCGCCTCCGCCTCAGCGTCTCAAGGGGCGCAATCACGAATGGACACGGTTCAATGCCCGCGACATCATCGTCATGCCCGATTCATGGGAATATCCATGGTTTGCCGCCTGGGACTGGGCGTTTCATCTTCTTACGCTCTGCTATGTCGATCTGGACCTCGCCAAGTCGCATATGGAGTTGATCGTCTCCGAGCGGTACCAGAACCTCTCCGGCCAGTTGCCCGCCTATGAATGGGCCTTTGGGGATGTGAATCCGCCGGTTCAGGCGCTGGCCACCTGGCGCATCTATAACAATGAAAAGCGACGCAAGAAGAAAGGGGATCATGAATTTCTCGAACGCATGTTCCATAAGCTGCTGATTAACTTTGTCTGGTGGGTTAATCGCAAGGACAGCGTGGGTAAAAACATCTTTCAGGGCGGATTTCTGGGATTGGATAATATTTCCATATTCAACCGCAGTCAGCCCCTGCCCAACGGCCTCTCGCTGGAACAGGCAGATGGCACCGGCTGGATGGGCCTCTTCTGCCTCAACATGATGACCATCGCCATAGAACTCTCCCAGGTGGACCCCACCTACAGTCACCTGGCCCTGAAATTCTTCGACCACTTCCTCGCCATCTCCGAAGCGATCAACGCGCCCGTCGAAGGGGGCAGCGGCCTCTGGGATTCGCAGGACGGGTTTTATTACGACAAAATCACCAGCGATGAAGGCCGCACCGTGATTCCACTCCGGCTGCGTTCCAATGTCGGCATCATCCCCCTTTATGCCGTGCAGATTCTGGAAAAGAGCTGGTTCGTCAACCTGCCCGCCTTCAAGGATCGCTGGCATTCCGCCGATATGCGCCAGCGCGTCGGCAATGAGTGTGTCGGTATCAGCACCTCCGCCGACGGCGAGCGGCTCCTGCTGAGCATCGCCAATCAGCATCGCCTGCAGCGCGTGCTCGCCCGGGTCGTGGATGAAAATGAATTTCTCTCCCCCTACGGTGTGCGGTCGCTGTCAAAATATTATCTCAATAACCCCTATCACCTTCGGCTCGATGGCCACGAACTGACCGTCCAGTACGAACCGGCCGAATCCACTTCCGGCCTTTTCGGCGGCAATTCCAACTGGCGGGGCCCGGTATGGTTTCCCACCAACTACCTGCTGATCACGGCCCTGCGAACCTACAACCGCTTTTATGGCGATTCGGTCACGGTCAATAATCCGTCCGGTTCAGGAGATAAGATCAATCTGCTGCAACTTTCCGAGGACCTCTGCCGCCGGATGATCAGCATCTTCACCGTTGGAAAAGACGGCCGGCGCCCCGCGTTCGGCGGCCAGGCGATGTTTCAACAAAACCCGCTCTGGAAAGACCTTATCCAGTTCAATGAGTATTATCACGGCGATAACGGCGCGGGAATCGGGGCATCTCATCAGACCGGTTGGACGGCCCTTGTGGTGCAGATGATCGATTACGCCACACGCAATTACACCAGCAGCGGGGCATGATCGACCGGCCAGGCCCCCGAAGAACATCCCTCCGCGGTCACCCTTTCGACCCCTTCCAGCGCCACTGCGCCACTTCCGGCAGATCCATCCCGCTCCGCAGCAGATGCTCGCGGTGCACCAGCAGTTTATCCCGCAGCGCTTGTTTGAAGTAGGCCGCCCGTGAACCAAGCTGCGGCAACCGATCAATCACATCCCCCGCAAGATGAAAGCGATCCATATCGTTGAGAACCGCCATGTCGAACGGCGTGGTAATCGTCCCTTCCTCCTTATAACCGCGCACATGCAGATTGCGATGATTCGTCCGCCGGTAGGTGAGTCGATGGATCAACCAAGGGTACCCGTGATACGCGAAGATGATCGGTTTGTCGGTCGTGAAGAGCACATCGAAATCTTTATCCGCCAGCCCATGCGGATGTTCATCCGACGGTTCCAGCCGCATCAGATCCACCACATTGATAAAGCGGATTTTCAATTCCGGCAGGAATTCTCTCACCAGCGAAATCGCTGCGAGCGTTTCCAGCGTCGGCACATCCCCGGCCGCCGCCATCACCACATCCGGGTCGCCGCCTTCATCGTTGCTCGCCCACGGCCAGATGCCGATCCCCGCCGTGCAGTGCCGCACCGCTTCATCCATCGAAAGCCACTGCGGAGCATCATGCTTCCCCGCCACCACCACATTGACGTAATGCCGCGACCGCAGGCAATGATCCATCACCGACAGAAGGCAATTGGCGTCCGGCGGAAGATAGACCCGCACCACCGAGGCCTTTTTATTAACCACATGATCAATAAATCCCGGATCCTGATGGGTAAAGCCGTTATGATCCTGGCGCCACACATGCGATGCAAGCAGGTAATTCAGCGAGGCCAGCGGCCGCCGCCAGGCCAGTCCCCGTGTCACCTTCAACCATTTGGCGTGTTGATTAAACATGGAATCAACAATATGAATGAACGCCTCATAGCTGTTGATCAGACCGTGACGACCGGTGAGCAGATACCCCTCCAGCCATCCCTGACAGAGATGTTCGCTGAGCACTTCCATCACCCGCCCGTTGGATGAGAGAAACTCGTCGCCGGGGCGGATTTCCGCATCCCACTGGCGAACGGTTTCCTCAAACACACGGCTCAGACGATTCGACATCGTTTCGTCGGGGCCGAAAATGCGGAAATTTCGCATATCGGCGTTAAGCTTGATCACATCCCGCAGATATCCGCCGAGAACCAGTGTGTCCTGCGCATCAACCGATCCCGGCGCAGGCACATCAACGGCATATCGACGGAAATCGGGCAGACGCAGGTCTTTCAGCAGGGCACCCCCGTTGGCGTGCGGATTGGCGCTCATGCGTCTTTCTCCCACCGGCGCCAGCGCTGCGATCTCCGGTTGCAGCCGACCGTCAGCATCAAAGAGCTCATCAGGACGGTAGCTGCGAAGCCATGCCTCCAATGCCTTGAGATGCCGCGGATTTTGCGCCGGACTTGAAAGCGGAACCTGGTGCGCCCGGAAGGTGCCTTCCACCGCCTTGCCGTCGGCTTCCTTCGGCCCCGTCCATCCTTTGGGCGTAATGAAAATCAGCATCGGCCAGCGGGGCCTTTCCACCTCGGCCCGGCCGTGGCGGGCCCGGCGCTG
>JAJZNY010000108.1 GCA_021852245.1 Planctomycetota bacterium
CAAACGTATTATAAAAATGTGGCGAAGCCCGAAGCCGCCCCACGCGCTGGGCGATGATAATCCGTTTCTCCTCCAGCTCCCGGACGACGGCATCATGAACCACCGAACCATGGGGCGATTCAAATGCGACGATACCGCTGGTTTCATTGGGTCGGGCGCTGGATATCACGCGATATCCTTTTTCCGGCAGTCTGCGGCGGAGATACTCGGTGAGCGCCGCCACCCGCCGATAAACCAACGGCAGGGATATCCGCTGCAGCAGGCGGATTGAGGCGCCGAGCGCGAGTATACCCGGAACGTTGTGTGAGCCGCACTCAAACCGCCGGGCGTCTGACTTGAGTGTGAAATTATGGGCGCCAAAGTCATTGGCATTGACAACGTTCATCCAACCGACTTCGGGGCGAAGCGCCGCGAGCAGTTCCCGGCGGCAGTAAAAGATGGCCGCCCCTTCGGGGGCCAGCAACCATTTGTGTCCGTCGGCAGAGAGAAAATCAATGTTCATCTCATGTACATCAACCGGGATAACACCGAGCGACTGAATCGCATCGACGCAAAAGAGGATTCCCCTGTTGCGGCAGAAGCGGCCTATGGCAGCGATATCGTGCCGGAAGCCGCTACCAAATTCCACATGTGAAAGGGCAATCATGCGTGTTCGCGGCGTAACGGCGTCCAATACCTGCTCGGTGGTAAATCGGCCGTCGGTTTCGGAAAGTTCGATATGCTCTATCCGTGCGCGTGCGGCGAGGTCCATCCATGGATACACCATCGTCGGGTATCCAACTGCCGTGCTGATCACCTGATCGCCCGGCTGCCAGTCCATCCCGGAGGCCACAAATGCGATTCCTTCGCTGGTATTTTTGGCAAATGCAATTTCGTCAATGTGAGCGCCGATGAAATTGGCAGCAAGTTCCCGCACCGTTTCAATCTGTCGGTACCATTTGCCGGTGAGATAGGCATCCTTCGCAGCCTGATCGGCGAATTCAATGATTGCATCTTGCGCAGCGCGGCTGATGGGTGCGACGGCGGCATGATTGAGGAACGTCCACGACTGCACGATTGGAAATTCAGCCGCGCGGTCAAATTCCGACGGTAAATCGACAGACGGCTCCATTTTGCACCTTCTTTCGTCCGGCGGAAACCTTCTCTATGCCGGGAATGCAGCCTTGACACAAAGTACCAGCTTCAAATCCAAATCTTCCGCATTCTCAACCACGCAAGCCATGCATGAGTGAGGCGGAACATTACGCGGCATTCTGGCGAATCTGGAGATAAAATCAAGAGTTGGGGGCGAAGTGAGGTATTCTGCATGCATCTGAAGGTTATAGGCGGAAACTGGACATTTTTACTTAGGCACCTTAGTATTCTGCCATGGTTTCGCCGCTTATATTTCTGCGTGAACTTCCCTCGGGGGAGGCCCTGCGCAAATTGCTGCCTCGATATTCGGGTCATCAGATTGAAGCCATTGAATGCTATCTGCTTCTGCTCCGGGCCGTCAATGATATGATCCAGCCGGTGGAAACGATGCTGGCCGGGAAACGACTGTCCCGCGGTCGGCTCTCCGTACTGCTGCGTCTGCTCCGGGAGCATCCAGCGCCTGTTCCGGCGGCCGTTCTGGCGCACGATTGTGGAGTGCGGCAGGCGACCATGACTGGATTACTTCAGGGACTTGCCAATGCCGGATTGGTGCGCCGAAAGACCTGCTCGAAAGACAAGCGGGTATCGCAGGTCAACCTGACGGGCGGGGGACTCCGACTTATGGACCAGTTGCTGCCGAATTATTTTGCGCAGCTCGAGCGTTTATCAGCGAAGATGTCGCCTAAAGAACGTCATTGTCTTATCAAGCTGCTCCGTGACTTCATTGAGTCGGTGGCTGACATCAAGACGGACGATCGCAAAAATGTAAGCTTTTCGGCCGCAAGGGGCGTTACGCATTTTCAACCCAGGCGGAAAACTCGGAGTCGAAGATGAGTGCCGCTACGTCCGGCGGTCTAGCCGATCGAGCATGGACTCCCTCATCAAATCCATGGCTTATCGCTATTGCGGTAATGCTCGGCACTTTTATGGAAGTGCTCGATACCTCGATTACCAATGTCGCGATTCCTCATATTGCCGGATCCATGGCCATCACACCCGATGATGCCACTTGGGTATTGACCAGCTATTTGATCTCCAATGCCGTGGTTCTGACCGCAACGGGCTGGTTCAGCCGGACTTTCGGTCGTAAGCGATTTCTTCTGACGTGCATTGTTGTATTCGCCCTCGGATCGTTGTTCTGCGGTCTGGCGCCCAATTTCCCTATTTTAATTATTTCATTGCTTATTCAGGGTGCGGGTGGCGGCGCATTGCAACCGAGTGCCCAGGCGATCCTGCTGGAAAGCTTTCCGCCGGAAAAGCGTGGGCAAGCGATGGCCATGTATACATTCGGCGTCATTTTTGCACCGGTCATCGGTCCGACGCTCGGGGGATGGCTGACGGACTCTTACTCGTGGCGATGGGTGTTTTATATCAATATACCGGTGGCGATCTGTGCCTTCCTGATGATCGAGGCGTTTGTCGAAGACCCCCCCTACCTGCGTAGTGGTAAAAAGGGCAAATTAGACGCGGTTGGCTTCATTCTGCTGGCAAGTTGGATTGCCGGCCTACAGATCATGCTGGATAAGGGACAGGAGGTAGACTGGTTTGGTGCCTTCTGGATGCGTTGGTTGGCCATTTTCACGATTATCTGCTTTCTGGCTTTCGTGGCATGGGAATTAACCGATGGAAACCCACTGGTTGAACTGCGAGTTCTAAAGAACAGAAATTTCCTCAGCGCTACGGTCATGATTACTCTTGTCGGCGCTGTACTCTACGGAACAACTGCGCTTCTGCCGCTTTATCTGCAAACCGTCATGAATTATCCGGCGCTGCAGAGCGGCTTGGCGGTCAGCCCGCGCGGATTGGGTTCCATCATTGGAATTCTGCTTGCCGGTCAGCTCATTAATGTGATTGACAATCGATTCATGATGGTGACCGCTGTGCTGGCGCTGGCGCTTTCCAGTTTCTATCTGAGCGGAATTGATCTGGAAATTGCCGAGTTTACGGTAACCATTCCGATCATCATTAACGGTTTTGCCACCAGCCTGTTGTTTATTCCGCTCACAACCAATGCCGTCGGAACGCTGCGCAGTGAACAGATTGGTAATGCGACGAGTATTTATAATCTGATGCGCAATATCGGTGGAGCTGTAGGCATATCCATATGTACGACCTTATTGGTGCGATTCAGTCAGCGGTGGCAGACCACGCTCGTCAATCGCGTTACCCCGACCAGCGCGGCATTCCGCTCGCGGCTTCATACGATTCAGGGAGTTTTGCAGTCGCATGGTCCCGCGACTACGGCTCACCAGCAGGCATTGGGAATGATTTATAACGGTGTTCAGCAGCAGGCGTCGGTGTTGTCCTATGTGGACGTGTTCCGATTTCTGGGCATTCTCTGCCTGATCTGCCTTCCGCTGGTGATGCTCATTAAGCCCGTGAAGCGGGCAGGCAAAGTTGCTGTACATTAAAGCGGCTCGAAGATGATTGCTCAGAGGTTGTGAGTGAAATGCCCGGGTCCGCTATTCGATTCCCAGACGATGGGCCAACTCGGTGTGGTCAAGGTGGCTTAAATCCGGAACCGCCCAGTGCGCCCATTGGTGAACCGATTCAATACGACTGGTCGTCGCAACGCCGATGACACGAAATCCCGCAGCTTTGGCAGCCGATGCGCCACCTTTCGTATCTTCGATGACGATGACGTGTTCGGGGGTTAATTCGGGCCGTAATTCCTTCAGAAGAGAATATGTTTTCAGATAACCCTCCGGATCAGGCTTGCTGTTCCGCACATCATCCACCGAAACAATCGCGCAGAAATGTGATTCAAGCCCAAGGGCTCCAATAAGCTGTTTAATCTCGACGCGTCTGGCACCGCTGCAGATGGCGCACAGGCAACCGTTGGACGATAGAAATTTCAAAAGTGGCCGGATACCGGGAAGCGGCTCCGCCACCGCTCCAAGTTGCGACTCCAGGAATTGATTTTTCAGCATACAAAGTTTCTCAATGATATCTTCCTGCGGGATGATCCCTGCGTCCGAGAGCATGTGGATGAAACCATCCCGGGAACCGAAAACGATATAACGGTTGCTGTATATCTCCGGTGTTATATGGATTTTTCGTCCCAGCGATTTTTCAGCCGCACTCAAGGCGTGGTTGTATCCCTGAAGATGAATAGCTTCCGTGTTGGCGATGACACCATCAAAATCAAAAATGACCGCAGAAGCCGACATGTTGTGTTCTTCCTTTCAAAAGTTCATCCATGAGGCTTTTGGCAACGTACTAGGAAAAAGCCAAATCGCCGGGAAGGATAACCGAATTTTGTTTAAACAGCGGTATGACTTTGTTTTAAGTCGAGAACAAATCCGGCCGATAATTTTGTCGGTGCCCTATTGCTTTGCTCCGGGGCGGTCGACGTTTTACAATGTAATACGTTGAATAAAGATAGGTCAGCAGGATTGATCATTATGAATACCCAAGACAAAGGACATGCCGACAACGTGGATCAGCCGGAGCGAAATCGCCCCTTGAAGGATCAGATCGTCGCTTTCAAGGCGGATGCCCAACTGGC
>JAJZNY010000060.1 GCA_021852245.1 Planctomycetota bacterium
ATTCTGGGGATAACCGGCGGGTTGCCCTGTTGTTGGCCGCCTACCGCGCCGCCCACGGTCGATATCCCAAATCACTCAGGGCGCTCATTCCGCATTATTTATCTGCCATACCCAAGGACCCGTTTACCGACCAACCCATCGGATATCATCGCGGCACTGCCCGCGTCCGACTCTGGACCCTGCGTAATTTCATCAGCCTGCGCCACCCGCCGCCGCTGAACGCGCGCCTGCGGCAATTTGTGACGCTCACGATTCCCCCCGGACATTACGTGTGGCCGAAGATTCAGTCGCCGAAAAAGTGATCATCGGTCACAGGTGAATGGGCACGCTTGGGCGATGCAAGCAGCTGGTGTCTGCGGCAACGTTGTACCGTATGGGCTTTGGTCGGTTGTGTTCCACCGTCACCTTGGAATATGCTCACGGCCTGTGAGTTCGCGTCGGTTCGCTTAAAATGCTTGACCGTCCATTTAAGGAGGAATAATGCTTAACCACAGATCGAATACCGGATTGTGCCGCATTTCGCGGCTGCTCCCGTGGCTCGTTGTCGGGCTTATTGCAATTACGCAGCCCTGTATGTGGACGATCTCGGCGCGTGGAGCGACCGGCGCCAGGCCGATAGTCGCGAAAAAGGTTATGCCGAAAGTTATCGATTCCCATCTGCCCCCGGCCGCCCCGGATGCGCTGGCGATTACGCACCACACCATTACTCTCAATGGCAAGCGAGTCGCATTCACCGCAAGAGCCGGATACATGCCGATCAAAGCGGAAAACGGCAAACTTCTCGCGAAGATATTTTTCATTGCGTACACCAGAGATGAACCAAAAGGAAAAGCAAATCATCGACCGCTCACCTTCTGCTTCAATGGCGGCCCGGGAGCCGCCTCAAACTGGCTAAACATCGGTTGTGCAGGGCCGTATCGCGTACTTTTAACGCCGGGCGGGAATGTTACGCCGCCGCCGTTCAAACTGGTGAAAAATCACCAGACATGGCTCGGGAAAACAGATTTGGTGTTTATTGACCCGGTCGGTACGGGCTACAGTCGCAAGGAACCGGGGGTGCCGGGAGGGGCATTTTACGGCGTACAGCAGGATATCTCATCCGTGGCCGATTTTATCCGTCTCTATATGACCATGTACCGACGGTGGGGATCACCCATATTTCTGGCGGGAGAAAGCTATGGCACCACTCGTGCGGCTGGCCTGAGTGAATATCTGAGTCAGCACGACGGCATCGACATTAACGGGATGATCCTGATCTCCTGCGCATTAAATTTTCAAATACTCATGCCGAGCTTCGGTAATGAAACGCCTTATCCGCTCTTCATGCCGACGTATGCCACCACGGCTTGGTACTACCATAAACTTTCGCCAAAATTGGAAAAGCATTTTCACCGCACCATTGCGGCGGCCGAGCATTTTGCGGTTTATGATTATCTGCCGGCACTGGAGATGGGGAGTGATTTGAGCAAAGCCCAGAAATTAAAAACGGCTGAGGAAATGTCGTATCTCACCGGACTTTCCACCCGCTATATTCTGGCAGCCAATTTGCGGGTGGGGCCGAACATGTTTGAACAACAACTCCTTCGGAGCGACCACCGCGTCATTGGTCGCATGGACACGCGCCTTTCCGCGTACACCCCAAATACGCTTGCGGAACGATCCAATTTTGATCCCGCCATGTCACGTTTCACCCCTGCCTTTACCACCGGGTTTAATGAGTTGGTCCAGTCTAAACTGCATTACCGGAACTACCTCCCCTATCGCACGCTCACTCCCCGTGTCTTCCCATGGCATTTTGGGACTGGAGGTATGGGATATCTGTACGTCACAGATAACCTCCAGCAGGGAATTATCCGCGATCCCGGCATGCAGGTTCTCGTGTGCAGCGGCTATTTTGATCTGGCCACACCGTTTTTCGGTACGATTTACTCCATGGATCATCTGCATCTGAGCAAAAAACTTCAGTCGCATATCCATATGGTGTTTTTTCGGGGCGGGCACATGGTGTATCACCCGCACGACATGTTGATCAGGCTCCGCCGTGACGTGTCGCATCTGATCGATTCCGCCCGATAATATTTCTGCGTCATTCGGCGGAAAGTATTCCCGGACTTCGCTGTTCCGATAGCGAGGTCCTTTTTTCATGCGCATTTATTGGATCGATTCGCATGTGAAAATCTCATGCCCAGACCGCATATCTCCCGATGACACTCAGGCTGATGTGCCGGTTTTAATCGGCTTGGCAATCTGATAGCGCCAGCACATCGACAGCGAAATCATGGCGCCTGCGGCGCCTTAGAACGAAGCGAGGAAGGCATGCCTGAACCAACTCCTGAATCCAAATCAGCAGTTCGTCGAAAACCTCTGAATGCGGCAAGCATTCCCTTGACAGATGCCACCGGCTTTGTCAAAGAAAAGTGTTTTGCCAAAGACGCGGAATATCTGCGGGCAGACAGCGTCACCCACGAATCGGATAAGGGTGAAGATCGAGGCCTTCCCTACCATGTGTTCCTGCCTGCCGACAAGCGTTACGGCCCGGAGGAATCATTTTCCATGATCCGCTGGGGTGGCAGAGTGATCGTTGCCTCGGAAGATATGGCGGAGTTACGAGAGTTGGCTGCCCGCTACGTGAAACACGAAGGATTCGTCATCGATCTGCCGCCGACGGAACTGAAGAAGACGTTTTTCGGACTCCCGATCTTCGGCAAAAAGTACCATTATTTTATCGCCCGGAGGGTCCATCTGTTGAGGCCGGGGGAATCGACCGACCGATTCACTTACAGTGTGCAGCTCGCCAGCCGCCGAAACGGCAATGAGGTCGAATACGTCGTAGTGAAACAGGTACCGACGGTGGACCGCGTGATGTCGAGACTGCGCCAGAAATTTCCAGACACCCCGATGGATGAGCTCCGGCGGCGGGCGCTCAAATTTACAGACAAAATATTTCCTGTATTCCTGAGCCGCGAGGCGGCGATGCTCAAAATACTTCAGCGAGATCTGCCCAAACCATACTGCGATCGGGTGCCCCGTTGTCTGGGCGTCGAGCATGATTCCAAGGGGTTTGTCCGGACGCTCTATATGAACTGGCTTCGCAACGGCGGACGAATGATTTCGCAACTCGAATTTGCAACCCAGGCGACCGAATTGCTGCAGGTGCTTCACGATAAGGTCGGCGTGATTCATCTTGATCTCCGGCTGGATAATTTCGTCATTACATCCGAGGGCGTCGGCTTCATCGATTTCGGCTCTGCCGTGCGAGTGGGCGAGTCTTTCGGAGATAATACGCTGCTCTCAACGCTCTTTGAGGAAATGATGCGGACCAGCCAGATTCAACGCATGCTTTACACCATGAGCGAAAAAGGACTGGTGACATCCGATGTTCTCTGTCAGGGCGTGCACAAAGTGGATAAGGCCGTCGATCTGTTCTACCTCGCCTACCAGATGAATACACCACACCAGAACCCTGATTTTGTCGGCCTGATTAATTACGATCCGCGAAGTCTTGAGGCTCGTCACATCAAATATCTGACCAGCGAAATATTGAGGCCGGAAGATCGCGCCAACAGCCCATATAAAACCGCCTCCGATATTCTGCGAGGTCTTGCAAAGGTAAAGCGAGATATCGAGACGGGTGCGGAAGCGCTCCAGCCGAGCCCCGCAAAATCCCGCCGCATAGCGGACGAGTCGGCCGGTACACGACGCCCATCAGCGGTTCCGGTTTCCAAGCCAAGTGTGGCCGCGAGATAACGCCGGTTACCATCAACACGGGGTAAACGGGAGCAGGATACGCGTGCTTTATAACCTGCTGATTGCGGTTGATACGAACAGGTTTCACGCATCGGATCATTTCATTCTCAGACGCTTCTCGGCTATCATCTCATACGTTCAGTTGTTTACGTATCGAGGTCAAGACGATGCCGAGATGCCCATCATGTTTCACGCTGATGTCACGTGTTCAGGAACCGCAATATCACTATTGCACCTGCAGCAATTGCTTTGGGAACTGGTCGCCCAAGCCCAATCTGCTGCATTGGGTCATGGCCGATCCGACTCCGTCGGAAACATCGGCCGATGAGCCAAGCCTGAAAGAATTGGCAGCCCTCGTTGCGGAATCTGACTCCAAAAGGCCATTTCCATGCCCGGAATGTCGGCAAACGATGCGGATCGGTCGCCTGCATCTGATGATCCCGATAAACGTTCAGGAATGCATCAAGTGCGGATGTATATGGACCGATGTCGGCAAGCGGCCGCTGATCAAAAAATTGTTCCACGCGATGAAAACCAGCACCGATCCCAGAATTGTTTCTCTGCGGGAGCGCTGCGCCAGGGTGGAAGCAACCAGCGCCGTGATCGACGCGAAGGCCGCCAAACCCATGCCGCAGACCGGCATGATCAACCCGGGTGCCAACTGGATATCGGGCGGGGGATACAGCGGCGGATCACCTCTCAATACGCTCTTGGACATCCTTATCTATTGACCACTTGGATTGCCATGCTCCGTCTGCTAGCATAGTGGGTAGTTTTGGAGGCTCTCTCCGGATGAGTGACTGGCAGGAAGCAGAACGGCGCATAGAACGAGCCCACGACCTCTATGAACGTGGCAAGTGGGAAGAAGCGCTTGTCGAATTAAAACGAGCCA
>JAJZNY010000285.1 GCA_021852245.1 Planctomycetota bacterium
ATGTCACCACCAAACGCCTGGATTATCTCCAGATTGCCCATGGCGATTACCTGACCCTGAAAAATATTAATGCTGCAACCACGGCCGCGACTTCGACCCATGTCACCGATTCCGCCCCCACGGCGATTCCGAAAACGCAAGCGCCAGCTAACTCTCAACCGGGCGGCGACCATAAAAGCAAGTCGGTTGAAAAAGGACCCGCTACCGGTAAAACCCGGCAGACAAAGGCAGCACGTACGCCGGTCACTCGCCCGGCGTCGGCTGCGTCCGCACTCTCCGGTTCCGTTTATGGCATGGTGTTTACTGAAAAAGTTAGGGTCCATTTTGGTGCTGAAACGCTTGCTGCCCATCGGCTGCGTCTCTATTTCTCGTCGGCACGCAGTAATAACGGTGTCGCCGGAAAAGCCCAGTCCGCACAAACGCAACCTGTGACACCGCCGACCACAACCCAACTGGCAAAGGGTAAAACCAGCCGCCCCTCGACACATCAGAAAGGGCACCCGTCGAAACCTGCCCTCGCCACGAAAACCGGCCACAATTTGGTGGTGCACTGGAACGGGCCACTGGTACTACGCCCCGTACGTGAGCGGCACGTCGGATTGCAGAGCGTTCAGGATGTGATCCTGCAGGCATTCGGCCGCAGCGGCGATCCGGTTGTCATGCACGATGGACCCGCTCGCCTCGCCTACGCCAGTGAGGTGCGCTACCACACCGCCACTCGGCGTCTCCGAATGCAGGCCGACGGATTGGCTCCCATTAAATTTATCGATGCCCACCTCGGCCACATCACCTGCCGCAACCTCCTTTACGCGGCGAATTCCAATCGGCTCAATCTCACTGGCCCGGGACAGTGGACCTATACGCCGAAAGGGTCGGCGTCGCACGGGTGGCAGGGGAGCTGGCAAAATCAGATGCAGGTGGTCATGCACCGTTCTGGCCGCAGCGGTAAGTCCTCGATTAAATCGCTCCGCCTCTCCGGCCGGGCGGTGTTTTACAATAAAACCTTCCATCTTCAGTCTCATACGATGCACGCCCTCTTTGCCGCAGCACCCAAAGGCGCGGCCGCGCTGCGCCGCTTCATTGCCCGCGGCCATGTAGTCATGCGTGCGGCGATTGGTGCGCCCGCACGCATGACTCGGCATGATGACACGCTTTCCGCCGATACCGTGCAGCTTTCAACGGCAGTTAATCACACCACCGGTGTTCGGCAACCATCGAGTCTGTATGCGGCGGGGGGGGTACATGTTTCGTTCTATCAGACCGGTGGCAACGCCGGGCTTGGGCTGTCCGTCGGCACCGTCCGGCGCGCCAGCCCCGTCGAAAAATCACCCCGCCGTTATGATCTCCAATCTCATTTTCTCCGGGCCCAATTGCAGAATATCCCATCCGCAACGCCCGCGGGCAGGAAGCGTCCAACGGCGGCGGTCGCACCGGGCCGATTTACCGTCGGGCGGTTTCACGCCTGGGGCCGGGTTTCACTGGTTATTTCCGGTGGATCACAACCCATCACCGCAACTTGTTCTGATCTGCGGGGGGATCGCCGCACCAAACTCGCCACACTCCGCGGCAATGCCGCTTCCGACAGGCCGGCCCGCATTGCTGAGCAGGACAATTGGCTTTCCAGCCAGCTCATTACCCTCAATGGTGAAAGCGACGATCTGAATGTGCCTGTGGCCGGCAAGCTGTACCTGACCATCCGTGGCGGAAAATCGCCCACGCATCTCCTTCTGGCCTGGAAGGGGCGCATGTACTTTCGTAGCAAAGTCGGTGAGGCTACATTCTTCTCGCATGTAGCGGCCCAACTGGTCGGTCAGCCGCTGCGAAAGAGTCGCCTCACGGCGCCGGTGCTTCAGGTTAAACTCCGGGGACGCAAAAAGGGAGCTCTGCGCGTGAGCGAAATCTACGCCTTTACCACTCGCAAAAAACAGAGCGTGCAGGCGGAAGATGTCAGCTACAGCGCCGCAAAACTCATCGATACGCGTCTGTTCATCGAGTGCCACCGTCTGCGCTATAACGCCCGCAAAGCCCATCTGCTGATTGCCGGACGCGGTAAATTATCATTGGAAAATTATCGCCGCTCCGCCCACCCCGCCGCAACCGCCTCCGCGCCAACCAACCGGGGGCAGTCCGCTTTCGCCTGGAGCAAATCCCTCGACTATCGCGGATCGACCGGACGCCTCGTCCTTGCGGGCAATGTGCGGCTCGTCTATCGCCCGATGCGTCCATTTGTGCTCTCGCGGAGCATCGCCGGCAGTTATCATGGCCCCAATAAAGGACTGATACTCCTCGATGCCGCCCGGCTGATCGCCACGCTTCGGCGAACCGACAAAACCGCCTCCGGTGGAGTCGCCCTCGGTATGGGAGGCCCCGCGAAACTCAAATCCGTTCGCGCCGACCGGGCCGCTCTGGAGCTTTCCGGTGCCCGCCTCACCGCGGACGTGCTATCGTTTGAAGCACATAAGCAGATCGCCACCGCCTACAGCGCTGCAGGCCGCGATGCCCACATCACCACGCCCAATGGCAAACTCAACGCTGCCGCGAAAGAAATCATCTGGCGGCTCGGTCAATCATCTCAGACCGCCATCACACTGATTCAGCCGCGGGCCGGCGGATCCATGCCATAGTGGACTGGCTGGAGGACATCATGACAGGCAACGACCGACCGATTCAATAGGAATCACCTGATAATTGATTTTTAGATAATAAAGATGGCCGCCGCGATCACGGTCGTCCAGAGTCCATTCTTATCTCCCTCGGCCGTCTGCACAATGTTTCGTGCCCGCACGGTGTAGCCGCTCATCCGATAAATTTCCTTGCGCTCGTCATAATTCTTCGCCGGATCAAATTCGATCCCCAGCGTGGTGGCCAGCATGGTGACGGCCGCGTCATCCACTTCATCACGCAATCTTTCTTCGGTCAGGCCATACCCTTCGAAATGGCTGATGTAACCATATTGATCTTTAATCGCCTTGGCCACCGCCACGCCGGCGCCGATGAGCCGATTCGGTTCATTGGAGGCGACCTCGCTGATCACGCCGTAGGCAACCTGTCCCGGACTCAGATAGCTGATCCCCTCGCGGGCGTTAATGAATTTACAACGGGCAGGTACAATACCCGATACCTTCACAAGATTAAATTTTTGAATACCGGCGTTCCGATAGGCGAGTTCCAGCGACTGCGCCCGAAATCGATGTCTTCCCGATCCGCGCGTCAAAAACAGCTTGCTGGGTATCTGCGGCAGATGCTCTGAGGCCATTGAAACTCCCGAAATCAACCTTCAACCCGTGCGATTTATAACCGCCTTACGCCGAAAATTAAAATCATGGTTCTTCACCCGTGCCGGTCTGTGCGCACTACCCAGGCCTTCCACACCGGCGATCACGGGCTCGGTCGAAAAGCGGCCGGACAAAAAAAGGCCGGACTGCGACACGATGGTCGCAGCCCGGTTTTTTCAGCAGCCTGTAAGCCGAATCTTGTACCCGCTCAGGGGCGGTGGTCATTTATCTGGGATCGACATTGCTGCCGACCTCTAGCGACCTACCCGAGGCCGTGCTGATCCTGCGCGCTGATTCCCGCAAGCGGGAGCTTCGCGCGCCGGGATCAAATTGCCTGTGATTGTTTGACGGGGGCATCACAGGCACGCCGGGCCGGCGCGTTGGCCTCCTATTTGGTCTTGCACCTGGTGGGGTTTACCATGCCGACGCCGTCACCGGCATCGCGGTGCGCTCTTACCGCACCTTTTCACCCTTGCCATGCAGACTTTCGCCTGCATTCGGCGGTCTGTTTTCTGTGGCACTTTCCCGCACCCGGCTCACGCCGGATCCGGTGGGCGTTACCCACCACCATGCCCTGTGGTGTTCGGACTTTCCTCCCGTCAGGTTATGACGAGCGACCACCCGGCTGCTTACTTTCTATTATAACCGATACCCGAAACCGCCGCGAAACGGCTCATTGAGTTCGCGAATATGAAAGCCATCCGTTGCCCGTGCGGCCCATAATGCCTACCGAGTCGGTTGCGGCTTTCGACCCGCAGGCGGAGTTGCCGCTGCCTGAGTGCGGTCGCCAGCACCCGGGCCGGTAGCTGCCCCGGCGTTACCCGCATCACCTTCCAGACCGAATAAACGCCGCAGTACCAGCAGCAGCGTATCCCCCTGAAAATAGGCGGGGGGAAGGCGAAGGTTAACATTTTTTTCATCAATCGGACGGACCGTTCCCGGCGCCTTGGCCAGCAGGGGGCCCGCCTCCCTTAAATCGCCAAAATGAAATACCACATCCGGCGCCTTGGAGATCAAACTGATGATCGATTTCTCCGCCGCTGCAATCCGCAACTCGGTAAGTTCAAAAAGCGTCCGCGCCGCCGGCGGCAGGGGGCCGAACGCATCCTGCACATCCGTTTGCAGCGCGGAGAGCATCTCGCGGTTGTGGCAGCGTGAAAGCCGACGATAAATATCCATCCTCTGTTTGTCGGCCGAAATATAACTCCGTGGCAGCGTGCCTGTGATGCCGATATCCAGATTCATCTCCCGCGGCCGATCCACCGGCTGGTCGCGCAGTTTTCTCACCGCTTCCTCCAAG
>JAJZNY010000049.1 GCA_021852245.1 Planctomycetota bacterium
CAGAATTATCTGGACCAGAAAATTGAAGGGACCGTTCTGACCGTCATGGGGCAGTACAAACTCAGTGCGATGTTCAATGTGAACCGGCAGAAACTTCAGATGCACGCGGCCGAAAAGGAAATCCGCGCTAAAGTCAATGAAAAGCTCAAACCATTGGGTATTTCAATCAAGGCATTGGGTTTTTCACGCATGACTTTCCCACCGACCGTTGCCGTCGCCGTCTATCATCATATGAGTGCGGAGCGCGAAAAAATCGCCCATAAGTACCTCAGCGAAGGCGCCAGCCAGGCCACGAGTATTGTCGCCGCCGGTAAAGCCAAGGCGACGGAAATTCTCAGTGAAGCCCAGAAGACGGCAACCGAAATTCGCGGCATGGCAGATGCGCAGGCTTATCGCATCATAGGTAACGCGCAGACTACACCGCAGGCGCGACGTTTTTACCGCTTCTATAAATCGCTGGAACTCTTCAAGCGTTCGATGGGGGACAGCACCTACTGGATACTCTCGCCGGACAACCCGGTGGTCGCACCGCTTTTCCAGCAGTTGCAGGTTATCGAAAAAAATGCGGCGCATCCGGCCCGTCAAACGCATTGATATCAGGCCGACTTAAAAAGGGACGCAGTCCACCATGACCGATGTTCAAGAAAGTATTGTGATCGATTCAACCGGCGGCCGTTCGCTGAGGGTACTTCCCGAGGAATCTCGCGGTTCGGGCGGTAATCCTTGGTTTTCGGCCCAATATACGCTGATCTATTTCCTCGTCGGCGTATTTGTCATCTGGATTCTCAGCGGTTTTTATCAGGTGGGGGTCGGCGAAGTGGGAGTGGTGGAACGCCTCGGCCAATATCTCACCCTCCCCAACGGGCAGCCTGAACTCTCCGAGCCTGGCCTCCATTACCATTTGCCGTGGCCCATTGATAAGGTCCACATCATCCCGCTTAACCGCGAGCATCTGCTGGAGGTGTCCGACTTTGACACCTCCCCGGCGTCATATGCCAATCTGCGTAAAAAATACATGCGCCAGGGAATACCGCGGCGCGTGGTCGATGCGATTTTCAATCCGTATCTGATCACCGGCGACAAAAATATCCTTCACGCCAAGATTTCCGTCCAATATGAAATCAGCAATCCGATGCAATATTTGCTGGCGGTGTATCAGCCGGTCGACGAACCGCGTGGGTCCGCCCGCGACGCGGCGATCCGAATGCTGGCCAGCCATCAGTTGATCAGTCAGTTAGCGCACGACACGGTGGATGAAGCGCTGTATAACAAACTGGTGGTTCAGCAGCAGCTCTCCAGTCAAAATGCAAATGACCATGGAGGTCTTCAGTCGGCGATCAATGCCGTTAAAATGGGCATCACCATCAAACGCGTTCAGTTGGAATATGTCCACTGGCCGCGGGCGGTCAACACGGCATTTACCGCGGCGCTCACCGATCGGCAGGACGAGGCATTAGCGATTCAGGATGCCCTCCGGGAAAGCGATACGGCAGTGACCGAAGCTCAAGGTAAGGCGCAGGCGATCGTCTCTTCAGCCCAGGCTCAGGCGAGCCGCACGATCAGCGAGGCCTCGGCGGAAGCACAGAAGTTCACGAGTGTCTACCGCCAATATATCAAGCATCCCCGGGTCATTACCCTCAAACTGATTGCCGATACGCTGGGCAAAGTTATGCAGAATGCCCGGCGCGTGTTTTTTGTCCAACCGGGTCAAAGGATGCTCCTCTCGCTGCCGCCGCCGCCTAAAAAGGCATCAGCAGTGGTGGCGACGCAGCCCGGAGATTAAGCGTTAGCGCACGCTCGTGATTTTTTTGGAGATAGATATTCATGGTTGCATCCGGATTTGCCATCCAGACCCGGCAGTTGACCAAAATTTATCCCGGCTTCTGGAAAAGTCAGCAGGTCGCAGCATTGACGGAACTCAATCTGGCGGTGGAGCGAAGTCAGATTTTCGGTCTCTTGGGGCCCAATGGCAGTGGCAAAACCACCACCATCAAATTACTTCTGGGCCTCATCAATCCAACCGCCGGCGACGCACTGGTCATGGGCAAGCCGGCCGGGGATCAGGATACCCGCCGCGTCATCGGCTATCTGCCCGAGGAAAGCTACCTGTACCGCTTTCTCAATGCCCGCCAGACGCTTGATTTTTATGCGCGACTTTTCAATATGAACCGGGCCCAGCGTCGTCGGGCCATCGATTATTACCTCGATTTCGTGGGGCTGGATCCCGCAGTGCGGTCGCGGCGGATCGGAACCTACTCCAAAGGGCAGACCCGTCGGGTCGCGCTGGCGCAGGCGCTGCTCAATAATCCTGATCTGGTCATCATGGATGAACCCACTTCCGGCCTCGATCCGGTGGGCATGCTGGAAATTAAAAATATGATCCTGCGTCTCAAGGATGCGGGAAAAACCGTGCTCCTCTCCAGCCACCAACTTGCGGATGTGGAAGATGTCTGCGATCGGCTCGTGATCCTTTACCGTGGCCGGGTTGAAATCCAGGGCACGCTTAATGATCTCCTCGAAGTGAAGGATACCTTTCAGTTTGAGGCTCGCGGCGTCACGCCTGAAATTCAGACACAGTTGCTCGAATTTGCTCAGCGCAGCGGCCTCACCGATGTGCGAACGGGGAGACCGCGGGTGCGCCTCGAGGATATATTTAAGAATCTCGTCGATTCAAAACGCAAGGCTGAACGCCGCTGACGGTTCAACGGAGTGCGAATGCACCATTCAATCAATATCATGTCCCTGGTGGCCGACGCAGTTATTCTCGTCATCCTCGTTGCGTTTATTCTCACCGCGTTTCGAGATATTGCGCGAATTGGCACCGGTATCAGCCGGGCTTGGGCGGTGGGGCGCACAACATTTATTGAAGCGTGGCACAATCGGATGTGGGCCATTCCCGTTATCTGGATGGTCATCTGCCTGATACTCGGCTTCTCCATCGTGCGCGGCTATACGCCCGGCAGCGAAGTTCGCGTCTATCTGACCATTTTCATCCGTGCACAGGAAATCATACTGCTGGTTTATCTCGGCATACTGGCCTGCCTTTCTCTTCCCCGTGAACGGGAACGTAAAACACTTATAACAACAGGAGCCAAACCTGTTACCCGTCTCGAATTACTGCTCGGAAAAATCATGGGTCTGGGCGCAGCGGCTTTGGTCATGCTGCTGGCCATGATGCTCTTCACATGGGCCTTTATGAAGGTGGTCGACCATAACATTCGTTCCGATGCGATGGTGTTGTATAAGCTCGAGAAGAAAAACTACAATCGGCTGGTGCGGCATGTTCCACCTGATTTCGGTCTGCTTTACACGGCCACGCATGGCGTGCTCCAGGCACAAAATTACATCACCGGTAAGTTGCGTATCGCCGGCATGATCTCGTATGCCACCAATCCCCCGACGCGCTATCTCAAGGGCGGCAGCACGGAAACGGTCTATTTTGAATTTCCCGCAATCCCGGCCAATTTGAGCTATCAACCCGATTTTCTCTTCCGTTTCGGACTCTTCCCGCCCGGTCACCCCGCGGAGATCCACATTACCGCCATTCAGCGCGAGAACCCCATGGTGACGGAGGAAGCGTCGGTTAAGCTCAACGCCTCCGGTTCCGCGGCGTGGACGCCCAAGCATCCATTCCGTTTTTTCAGTTACACCGATCCCCAGACCGGCAAGGTACTGAGTCCCGGGCCCGTCGTCCTGAAAGTCACCTGTCCCACCTTTCATACCTATCTGCAGATCGGCGATGGCACGCATTTGAGTAACAGCAGTTGCATCGTGACCGGCGTCAATGCCGCCATGCTCCATGAGCATGGTATTGATTACATCCTGCCCAAGGCCGATCCGGTGATTACAGGGTTTAAATCCAATGGTTGGCAGGAGATTACAGGTCCCGGCAAGACAGGGCACACGGCTCCGGAAGTAGCCTCTTGGGAATTTACGCATCTTAATCCTCTCGCCATTCCCAAAACCAAGAATGGTAAATTTACCCTGCATCTGATCTGCGGCGTATCAAAGCAGACCAATGAGGCCATTCCCAACTATGCCGCGCTTTTTGCCTATTCAAGCGACGATCCCACAAATCCCGTGAAAATACTCAAACTGCATATCAATGAAAAACGCGTCACCGTTGTGCAACTGCCCGAGCGCCTGCTTGACGGCAGTCCTCTGATTGTCAATCTCAGCAGTATTGTTCACGGTCACTGGCTGAAAATCCGCACCAATTCCGTACGCATCATGCAGAAACCGTCGTCGTTCATCGGTAATCTTTTCAAAACAGAGTTGATCGTCTTCTGCGAAGTTATCCTCCTCATCACGATTGGCGTCGTATCCGGTACGGCATTGGGGTGGCCTGTGGCGCTGCTCACCACGATGTGCTGCTACATTCTCGGCAATCTCTTCCATTTTGTCAGTGTTCTGGCCAGGGCCAATGGTTTTCAATTACTCAATATAGTCCAGGAGCACCGGCTTCAGGGCGTATGGTATTACCAATTGGGTTCATTTATAAGCGGTGTGATGGTTCATGTGCTGGAAATCCTGGTCTATTTGTTGCCGAACTTCACTCGTT
>JAJZNY010000371.1 GCA_021852245.1 Planctomycetota bacterium
GAAAATCCCGCCGCGTTGACCGTGGCGCCGGGTTGCCCGCAGCCGATGGTTGTTCACCGGCCGTCTTTGTGCTGGTCACTTTTGTCATGTTGATATCTCCTTTCTGCACCGACTGCGCGACACCCCCTTGGTTCAAAGGTAATCCGCGCGGTGGAATGAACAACAATCCCGATCATATCAGGGTTGCAGAAAAGATGTAAAGTGATGCTCAGGCCGATGTCCAGGTTTTAATATGCGTGAAACGTTGCATGATCGGGGGCTGTATTCGAGTCTGCCTCAAATAGCCGGCTCCGACGCCGGGAGTGAAGGTGTTGATGAGTATCGTGGTGGTATGCCCATCGGAAAATACTACATTGGCACTGTTGCCCGGCCCGCAGTTCTTACATCAGCCGTGTGGCGGGCTGGGACGGTCACGGAGGCAGGGGAAAGATGTTTGTAACATTTCGCCCTTCGACCTCACGCGATGCCTGCCGAGATTTGCCATCGGAGGATCTGGCCGCGTTTATGACACTCTCTACAGCGGCGACAGCGACGTTATTCAATTTTTCGAGATTTTCTTGCAATCTGCCGCCGTCGCCGATGTTGTCGGCTCAGGCTTCTGCCCAATCCGCCGCCACTCCCTGACCGACGGTGAATTGGTCAATGCTCGGTTATTCGGTCAGAGGTTTTACCGCTTCGTCGCTGGGGATATCAGCGTGGTTTTATAGCCGACACTGGAGATCCGGTGGATCAGGGTTTGGGGATTGAATTCGCCGTCCGCCTTGACCACCGCCGTCCCTTTGGCAAACGACACCTTCGCTGATTTCACGCCGCGTAACGCCGCGATGGAACCCTGCAGGCCATTGGCACACTCCTGACAATCCATGCCGGAAATATGAAATGCATAAATGTGCAGATCGTTCAAATTCGTCGTCGCGGTGCGCGAGCCATTGGGCACGGTGGGGCGGTTGGAGGGGCCGGCGCCTGAAGCCGTCGCCATTTTTGCACCGTCGCTTGAGCTGGAACTGGCACCAAAAGCCTTCTGCAGCGGGGCGCTGTAATAGGGAAATGTGGCAAACGCCACCACCAGTACAGCCGATACCCACAGCATCACGCGGTTGAAGCGTGCCAGCGCGCTGGGGGCACAGACCTCACCCGGTGCGCACGCCGTTCTGTGCCGATAGCTGAAATAAAAGCCCAGCCCCAGTGCCACGACCGCGATGGCCACAAAAACCCACCGTGCGCCAATAATCAATTTGGCCAGCCCAGCCGCCGAAAGACCAAGCCCCAGCAGGGCGAGCGGCAACCAGCAGCAGGCGGAAGCCAATATGGCGGCCACAATGGCCACCGCACCCGCAGACCAGGTCTTCGGGGTGCCCTTATCAGCTCCGGTTGATGGGCCCTTCGGCGTGCAGCAGCTCTCGCCGTCGGTGTGATCAGATGGATTCTGCATGTTCATCATGCACCTCGATTCTTAATAGAAAAACACTTATGTGGCACAGCAACTCAGTTGCGCCACATCTTTTTCAAAGGTGATCGCCGCGAGCTTGATTCCTTCGCCCAGTGTCAGATAGGGATGGAAGCTCTCGCGAATCTGCCGCACGGTAATGCCGAATTTGATCGCCATTGCCGACTCCATCAGCAATTCCGCACCTTCAGGAGCCAGTATCCGGGCACCCAGCAGCAGATCGGTCTGTTTATCACGGATCAGCTTGATCAGACCGCGGGTATCACGGGCCGCAGCCGCTCGCGGCACATGATCAAGAGATAAGCTGGCCACTTCGGCATCGTAGCCCGCTGCCATCGCCTGCCGCTCATCCATGCCCACGCCGCAGAGTTGTGGATCCGTGAAAATCACCCACGGCAGGGCGGTGTAATCGGCGTTGCGTCTGGCGCCGGTCAGGGCATTTTCCGCCGCCAGCGCCCCCTCGTAAGCCGCGGTATACACGAACATATTCCCGCCGATCACATCCCCCGCCGCCCAGATGCCAGCCTGTGAGGTTTCCAGCATCGGGTTTACCTTGATAAACCCGTGCTCATCAAGCTGCACGCCCGCCGCTTCCAAACCGAGATGGCCCGTATTGGGCCTGCGCCCGGTGGCCACCAATATCTGCGCCGCGGTGATGGTGCGTCTGTCCCCATGAATGACCGCCTTCACCGTCACGCCCGCATCGCTGCGGTCAACGCGTTCAATCTTCACGCCCGTATGAATTTCCATTCCCTCCGCCTTGAGATATCCCGCAAGGGCGTCCGTGATATCTTCCGCTTCGGTCGGCAGGATATGATCCGATCGCTGAAGTACCGTCACCCGACTGCCGAAGCGTGCAAACATCTGGGCACATTCCAGTGCGATATATCGACCACCCAGAACAATTAATGACGCCGGCAGGGTTTCAAGCTCGAAAGCCGATTCATTGGTCAGATACCCCGCGTCCGCCAGTCCCGGTATCGGTGGAATCGCCGGGGTGGCACCGGTGGCGATGATCAGACGCTCCGCTGACAGGTGGCGAGTTCCAACCTGCACGCTGCCCGCACCGAGCAGTTGGGCGCGTCCATGAATCAGTTCAACCTGCGGCAGGTCGCGGATCACATTCACATATTTGGCTTGCCGCATTTCCGCCACCAGTTGACGCTTCCCCTGAATAACAGTGGAAAAATCCTCCAATGACCCGCCCGTCGTAATTCCCGCAAAAGGATTGCTTCTGGCGCGGTGCAACGATTCCGCCGCTCGAATCAGCGTTTTGGATGGAACGCACCCGACATTGACGCACGTGCCGCCCGTCGGCAGGCCCGAATTGATGATGGTGACCCTTTCAGCCCCCAATTCCACCGCCCGCGTAGCGGCGGAAAATGCCGCCGAACCACCGCCGACGATGATGAGTTGTCCGGAAGCGTCCTGGGATTTCGTGATATCACAGCATGAAGTCATAAAAAAACATTTCTCCGCGGAGTCCGCGGTGTACGAGTACGGAAAATGAACTCCAGACCACAGGAACCGCGCAGGCATCAAGGGGCGGGCGCCTGCACGGTCCCGGCGGACCGATTCGTTTTATTGGCAGCAGCCCGGCGCGGTGCAGTGCGGACCCTTGCATCCCGGCTGCTGACTCTTGGGAGCCTTCGGGTTGCATTTCGGATTTTTGCATTTCGATGCCATCGGGTTTACCGATGTAACCTTTCCAGAACCCGCGAAGATGGACGCTGCGGCCGTCGGCGACATGGCCAATCCCGAAAATCCCAACCCTGCGATCAGCATCGCACCTGCTACGTTTAATAACGCGCTCTTCATGAGGAACTCCTTTATTTCGCCGGCCCGATGGAAGCAGCGCCCGCAGTCGGTGGGCCGAACGCCTGCTGCGAACTTTACACCGCAATTCTACACCTTGCACCATGGTGTAAGGTCAAGCGAAAAATTTGAATTTTCGTTTTTTGTGGCCGATTGGCGATTTTAACCGTCGATGAAACAAGTGGTTATGAAAATCTTAAAAATGTGCCCAGCTCGTGCTCCCCAGCCTCTGCCAACTCCCCGGGCGTCACGCCGTCACCCCTTCGCTGCGGTTTGCAATTGTTCCACCACCGCACAGCGGCTCGGCTTGCCGTCGCGACAGAGTCGTAAATCGCCCTCTAGAATTTTTTCCAGACGCTTGAGTTCCTCAATCTGCGAACGAACTGCCGCAAGCCGCTGCTCAATCAGATGGCCGACCGCGCGGCATTGTGAACTCGATTTTGAGCCATTGGCCAACCGAAGCATGCTTTGAATATCACCGATGGAGAATCCACCCGCATGGGCAAGGCGGATAAATCGCAGGCGTTCTACCGAATGTCGGTCGTAATAGCGGTAGTTACTCCCCGTCCGCCCGGCCGGAAGCAGCAGGCCGATGCGTTCGTAATACCGAACCGTCGTCACGGGCACGCCCGCCGCCTTGGCCAACTGTCCGATGTTGTAATGCTCTGAACCGTTCATCATATGACATGATAGGTCGGGTTCGGTGGGGGAGAAAGCCGCATGTGAATGATGGGCATCCAATGAAAATCGCAACGCAGGGGTGGTCACGGGTCCGGTTCAGATTCCAGTGTCTTGCCTGGTTGGCCGTCACGGGCGTCGGATATTTGATCTGCTGGCGGTTGGGGCATCCGGCCGTCGGTGCGAGGCGTCCGAATTTTGGATCGGCCTAATATCACCATCAACGCCATAAATGGAAGCAGCGGGATTCCAATCGACACATAGGCCCAGACAGGATGGTGGGCCGCGAGACACACGTATGCCATGATGGCACCGGCAAGCATCACGACCGGCCAGAAAAAAGTAATGCCCAAGATCGCCCACGGCAGCAGGCGCCGGGTGGAACCGGGTGCATCAAACATCATGATCGCGGCAAGCAGGCTTGGAATAAGCAGCACCGAGCACCCGCCCAGCAGAACCGTAAGCAACAACAGAATGACGCGATTGATAGTCGGATGGGTGAACCAGATGAACAGATTCGTCAGCAAGGCGCACCTCAATAGCACCACCGGCAAACGCATCTCGCTGCCGTCTGCCAAATCATAACCGCCTGCGCGGCGAGTCGTCCCCGTGATGG
>JAJZNY010000287.1 GCA_021852245.1 Planctomycetota bacterium
GGCCACGTGGGCGAGCACCCCCGGCTCATTCATCACTAATGCGGTTATCACATGTCGCATCCGGCGACCTCCGTTCATTCATATTTCATATTTCGGGCATTGTCCCGCCGCACGGGCGGCAGCGCTCAGACATCGCATCAGGCCAGCGAACCAAGCTCGCGGGCACTGTTCGGCGGTGCACTGGCCACAACTCCGAGTTCCATCTCATGGAGCCCCTTACCGGACGGCACCATCGGATAGACATTTTCAGCGGTTTCGCAGAGGAAATCGACCACGCACGGTCCCGGATGTTTCACCATCTCTTCAACCGTCTTGAGCACATCTTCCTTGCGGGTGCAGCGCATGCCCCGGATGCCGAAGCTCTCCGCCATGGCGGCAAAATCCGGATTGACCATCTCGCTGTTGGAGAATCGTCCGCCGTAGAAAAGCTGCTGCCACTGCCGCACCATCCCTTGGAAGCGGTTATTCAAAATGGCGACCTTCACGGGCAGATTGAACTGCCGGATGGTGGCCAATTCCATGGCGGTCATGATGTACGAGGCATCGCCGTCGATATCGATCACCAGTTCTCCCGGGCGGCCCACCTGAGCGCCGATGGCCGCGGGAAGCCCGTAACCCATGGTGCCCAGTCCGCCGCTGGTGATCATGCTGCGGGGAAAACGCCAGCGGATAAACTGCGCCGCCCACATCTGATGCTGTCCGACGCCGGTCGTGAAATACGCCTTGCCTTCGGTCACCTGATTAATCGCTTCAATGATCGCCTGCGGCTTGGGCAGGGGGGAATCATCGTGATAGGTGAACGGAAACTTCTGCTTCCACGCCTTGATCTGTTCCAGCCACGCCTCGCGCGGGCGGTATTCCGCCAGTTCGCACATCTCCGCAAGGCACAGCTTCGCATCACCCACAACCGGCACGTCCACCTTCACATTTTTGCTGATACTCGACGGGTCCACATCCACATGGATAATCCGCGCCTTGGGTGCAAAGAGCTTCAAATTGCCCGTGACGCGATCGTCAAATCTCGCGCCAACGGCAATCAGACAATCTGATTCCTGCACCGCATAATTGGCGTACGCACTGCCATGCATCCCCAGCATATGCAGGCTCAGCGGATCATGTTCATCAAACGCCCCCATGCCCAGCAGCGTGGTGGTGCATGGAATGTTGGCTTTTTTCGCCAGCTCCCGCACTTCGGCCCAGGCGTCGCTGATGATCGCGCCACCCCCGACATACAACACCGGACGCTCCGCCCGATTGATCAGCTCCATCGCCTGCCTGATCATCCTGCTGTGGCCGGCCCGGTACACCTTGTACCCCGGCAGATACGGCGTATCGTCAATCATCTGCTCCACCTTGGACGTGGTGACATCCACCGGCAGATCGATCAGCACCGGCCCCGGACGCCCCGTCGTGGCGATGATGAAGGCTTCATTAATAATTCGCGGCAGATCGTTGACCGACTTGACCAGATAATTCCGTTTGGTCACCGGGCGCGTGATGCCCGTCACATCCGCTTCCTGAAACGCATCGTTCCCGATCATGTAAGTCCGCACCTGACCGGAAAACACGATCATTGGAATCGAATCCATGTACGCCGTCGCCAGTGGTGTGACGGTGTTGGTTGCACCCGGACCGCTGGTGACAATCACGATGCCGGGTTTGCCGGTGGCGCGGGCGTATCCGTCGGCCATATGACCGGCGCCCTGTTCGTGCCGCACCAGAATAAAATTGATCTGGTTCTTGTATAGTTGATCAAAGGTCGGGAGGATCGCTCCGCCCGGATATCCAAAGGCATCCGTGACGCCATGCTCCACGAGCATCTGCAGCATGATCTCGGCGCCGGTTTTGCCGACATACCGATTCGTTCGGCCGGTCGGCGCACCGAGCACGGGAAGCCCGTTGCCAAGGTCGGCTGCAGCGGCCTGATTGCGACCATCCGACTTAGACTCGACGGATCGAGTTTCAGCCTGTTCCGCATTTTTATTTTTGTTTTTGGCGGCGCCAGCAGACTTAGGCGCCCCGGTCGGGGGGGTAAGCGTAGACATAGTAATCCTCACATCATCGGCTGCCGCATGTCGGTTAGCTTGGTGTCCGCCGCACGGCGGATAACACCAGCGCCTGACTCGGCCGCCGTTTTCTTCCGAAAACCAGATACCTCTCTACCCGCAGGAGGCGGCATCCGTCGTGCGAAGGTAATTATCGTCAAAAGGGAGGGCGCATGCAAGCCGAGGCGTCGGAACTTATTGCCGCAGGGTGGCATATTGGTTATCGGATCTTGCCACCCAGGCAAGCCCGATGGGCGAAGTTTGGCACAAGGCGACGTTAACTTTCGCACTTCTGGGAAACTTTCGCGATGCCGTGCTGGAACTGCTTCTGGAGCGGCCGGATGAGGAATTTCATCTCCGGCAGGTTGGTCGCTATGGGTTCGGCGAGGATGGTGCGACACGCGGCGATGCCTGTGCGCTCCGCCGTCTCCTCGGCGGTTAAATCGGTTTTATCCTCTGTTTGCAGTTGGGAGAGTCGCGGCTTTATAAGCGAAGCTGGGTGGCGGTCCCCCGTGCGGCAGGAAGCACCATTCCGGGGGCGAGGTCTGCCTGTATTCCGCGGCGTCGGAGGAGAATATTTCATATTGCGGCGTCCATGGTAAACTATGGCGGCGTATGGCGGTGCGTTCGACGAACGGGCTTCATTTTGTGGCCCGGCGGCGAGGCGTACTGAGGTAAAATTCTTACTCTGCGGAGGCAAATGGGTGATCATTACTGTAACAGGCCGACATCTCGACGTAACTCCCACCATCAAAAATCATGCGGAGGAAAAAGCCCGAAAACTCCTCAAGTATTATGATCTGATCAAGGAAATTGAAGTCATTCTCGACGGCAGCAGCGGCAAAGGCATGCGCGTGGAAATGATTGTCAATGCCGAACACCGCAACATGTTTGTCGGGACGGTGGAGGGGGAGGACCTCCACGCGTGCATCGATATGGCGTCGCATAAACTGGAACGTCAATTGACCGAACATAAGGATAAATTCCGCAATCGCAAACATCCGTCTTAAGCGGGCGTATCGCGGGGTGCTCAGGCGGCAGATCGATCGCGACCGGCCCGGGCGACATTACAATAAGTTGGCATGGTTGCCGAGTTGTTTTTAGGATTCATGTGATGAAACTCAGCGATTTTATTGTAAAAGAGGCGATTATTGCCGAGCTCAAGGGGAATACGCGCGATCAGGTAATTCGTGAGTTGATTGAGGCGTTGGCGACGGTCAAGGCGATCAATCCCGCCGATGCCGATGTGATCGCCAAGGCGGTGATCGACCGCGAAAAGCATGGAAGCACCGGCTTCGGCAAGGGAGTCGCGGTGCCGCATGTGAAACACCCGGCGATTAAAAAGCGCGTCGGCACCATCGGGCGAAGCAGTGTGGGCGTTGATTTTGCGGCCTTGGATCAGGCGCCGGTATACAGCGTGGTGCTCCTGCTTTCACCGCCGGAAAGTCCCGACGGACATCTGCATGCCATGGAGAATATCTTCCGCCATCTGCAGATGGACACCTTCCGCCGATTTTTGCGTCAGGCCACAACGGAAAAGCAGATTGCGGAGCTGATCGACGAAGCCGACCATAACACGCTCAGCCGATAAGCCGACAGACATACGCACCGGGGCGACGGCTGATAGCGTCCGCCATCCGATGCAGCGAAGAGACGGGATGAAACAGCTCCCGCGACAGATTTTGGAACAAGCATGGCCGCCATGGAACGACAGATCGTCATATGCAACAAGTTGGGTCTGCACGCCCGACCCGCCATGCAATTTGTTGATGTGGCCAATCAATACCGCAGTCATATCCGCGTGTGGAAGGGAGATCAGTGCGTGGACGGTAAAAGCATCATGCACATGATGATGCTGGCGGCGACCGAGGGGACCGGCCTGCGCATTGAGGCCGACGGAGAGGATGCACAAAAGGCTCTCGACGCTCTGGAACAGCTTGTCAACGGCCGTTTTGGTGAAGAGTAACCGATAACTTTGCACCGTCCCGAAGTCCCGGTCATTCCGAAAGGTGGGTGGGTTGATACAACACAGACATAAGCGACTGATGGTAACGGTTTCCGTTGTCTCGCTTCTGGCGGCTCTTCTGCCGGTGGGCCCGGCCGGCGCGGTAACCAGCCGACAGGTGATCAGCGCTATCCGGCGGGGCGTGACGTATCTGCTGTCAAAAGAAAAGTCCAAGTACTTTTGGGAGTCTTACGATCTGGGTGTCAATCAATTCACCCGCGGCGGCGAGACCGCTCTGGTGACGGAAGCGTTGATTGATGTCAGTTCCAGTCTGCACCTGCGTCGGCTGTCCATATTTGATCCCGCCATGGCCCGGGCGATCAACTATGTGGCGGCGATGCGAACGCAGTCGACCTATGCGGTATCATTTCAGGCCAATGCCTTGGCATTGCTGCCGAATTATCGCAAGCCTGCCTATTTCAAGGCGCTGGAATGGGACAGCCGCTATCTCAACAACGCCATGCATCACGACGGGGGCTACACATACCGGTGGACGCCGGGAT
>JAJZNY010000283.1 GCA_021852245.1 Planctomycetota bacterium
ATTCCCTTTACGGCCGAGGCGCCGGGGATATTGCCGGCTTCAAATTTGGCGGCAAGCGTTTCAATATCCGACATCGATTTAATACTTCCATCCGACAGGCCGGCCTGCACCTGCTGCAGGAACTGCGTCGCCTTGCCGAGATTGGCCGTGAGCGACTTCAATTTGCTCTCCGCCGTGGAGGCGTCGGGATAGATGGCGGAGACAGTCTTCTGCAGGTCGATCTTCCAGTTGCCGCCGACCTTCGAGAGGAAAACCTTCGCCATGTTTTTGCCCTGATTGACGACCGCGGTTTCGCCATTGACAACGACGGAGGAGTTTTTCAGGCTCTCCAGCGTGGGAATGATGCCGCCGGTCGGGGCAATCTTATGCACCAGGGCGCTGATGGCGGGCGCGGGAGCGTTGAATTTAATACTTCTTTCGACGGTATTTTTCAGGGAGGAAAGTTTTGCAGTCGCATCGACGAGCGTCTTTTGGGCCGGCGAGCTGGTGGAAAAGACCGATTCAATGGCCGACGCCTTCCCGGATTGAAACGCGGATTCTATGCCGGCCAGCGCGCTGGACGCGGTTGCAGACATCGAACTTGCACTGCCCGATGCGGGCGTCCCGGTTGAGGATGCCGCCTTATTGGAGCTGGATTTGGAACAGCCGCCGACAAGTAAAGTCGCGGCAACGATGGCAACAGCGATACGTTTCATGGTGATTTTCCTTCAAAGAGTCAATTCAAAATTAACGCCACATTCTCCGATGAGGCAAAGTATATCGACAAGTGCATTTGACTGCGAGAGGTAAATGTTGATACTTAAGGGTGTGTGGTTGATATATGGAACCACCGGCTGCCGGTAAAATAGCAGGCGGCAGAGGAGTGAGAGGCACGAAGCGATGCGAAGTGCCGCAAGAGGCGCGACGGCACGCGAAGAGACGCGAAATTGATCGCGGGGTAGAGCAGTCTGGTAGCTCGTCGGGCTCATAACCCGGAGGTCGGAGGTTCGAATCCTCCCCCCGCTACTGCTTACAGGAAAGGGACTTGCAGCCATGCGAGTCCCTTTTTTGTTGGCCAAAAATGGCCGCCTGTACACAAAACTGTACACAAAATCAGGACTCGCCGAGTTGCCGTGGAACTGCTCAGAAGTCTGCCTTACCCGTGGCGGGTAACTGCGCGGATTACATCCCGCTGCACAATGCCCGCACGCACAGACGCATGGAGAAATCCGCCTGGGGGGCGCGTGAAGTATTACTCATTTTCAGCGGCGTTAATTTTCGCGGTAAAGTTGGCGGCGGGTAATGAGATGGAATACCCCGTGCGTCAACTTTGAGATACGCCGCATTTCATCTTCAAAAATCGGATCGCGACTCAGCAGTGAGAAGGTATTCACGGGAACGTGATACGCCAGAGTCTGACCGGCAATAAAGTTCACCAACTTCGGATTGAAATGGCCGTCGGTCAGGAAATAAATAACATCCGGCTTCATGGCGTAGGCGACGCGAAAGGCCATGGCGAAGGGTTGAACCATGCCATCGTTGCGTCCTTCGGCAATAATATGATGCCCTTTGAGGAGGTAATCCATTTCAGTAACGATCGGTCGCGTGGCACGGGTCAGACCTGTTTCATTGCCGAGGATGTGGGGATGCGCGGCAAACACAACGACGGCGAATTTCTGAAAGGGCATGAGATGATTGATGGCCCGCCGAACCTCGGCTCTGACGAGATGCAGACGACCAATCATGGACCCCGAGTGATCAATGATAAATACAACCTTTTTTGCCCGGGAGGTGATGCCGAAGAAGGTTACCGTCATTTTTCCAAGTGTGGCTCCGTCGGGTACGCCCATGGGCGAGCCCATGGCGTGGGTATAGACGTTCCACCGCGTCCCGAGAGTAGCAGGTGATACACCGATAATACTTAATCGCTTTGCCCGGGTGTTATCCAGGAGCTTGCTGGAATTCAGCGTGTCAACGGCACGAGAGAGCGACTCCATAGAGTGTTCCTGCTCGGCGAGCCTCCGATTATTGCGGGCTGCGGTTCTCAGAAGCAATCGGTCGGTGGCGCTGCTGTGGTAAAACGATTCCGGCACGACCATGGGTTTGGGCGGAGGCCTGAGAGGCGGCTTAAGAACGGTGTAAAGAATGAGAACGACCATGAAGACGATGGCATGGATCAAGATGGAGCAAATCCATGCAAAGACTTTATCGAGCAGCGTTTTCTGCTGATTAAAGACAGGCCTTCGCCTGAATACCGCAGCGGGTGATGGTCCGGAATTTATCACGGACGAGAGCGTCTTGTGGCCGACACTTGCCTGCACGGATCGCGCTGCCTCTCGGGATTTCACTGCGGGCGACTTAGTTACGCCTATGCCGCTGAGTTGACCTTTTGAGCCAACCCGTACTGATTTCGCCTTGAGTGTACCGCCCTTCGTGGGCATCGCAAACCCTTAAAACAAGGTGACTGTAACATTTGGCGAGAGACAGCGTCCGATAAACACGAGTTGAGCTGAACCGGGTAACTTCGCGCAAATTCCGGGATATCGGTCGACTGCGATTGGATTAGACTCCAGAGCGTCTTCTGCGTGGGCGCGATGGTTTATGGTTCGGTGTCCATGGTGAGGGCGGGTGCGGGGGGATGATATCCAATATGCCCGCGTGACCATCGGTCGGTA
This sequence comes from Planctomycetota bacterium, assembly GCA_021852245.1. The sequence continues at coordinate 2,655 of JAJZNY010000283.1, forward strand.
AGACTCATGATTCATAGCGCTGCGGAACCTGCTTTACGAGGACACCCTGCCGATATCCCAGTCCACTCACATGGGCGGATAATGGCGGGATAACAGTCGCCAACCGAAAATTTATCGGCTTGATAACGATTTCGCTTGACATGGCCATGCGTTTTCAATACAAGATAAGAAGCGTTGGACTGATAAAGTCCATCCGCGAGTTGGGCTGCTTGTATGGAGTCTAAATCGAGGACTTCCGTGAGATGGCGGAAGAGTCCGGCATGAAGGCGGAGAGAGGATTTCCGCCCCGGACGCGTATTGATGGAGGTGTTTTAAGACGGCGAAATCGCCGAATGTAAGGAGGCATAACATGCCAGCACGCAAAAAAACCACGACAGTGACCGAAAAACCTGCTCCGGTCCCCGTAAGCCGCTCAGAAGCTAAAGGGAGTGGAACATCAGCATCCAAGCCCCAATCTGTGGTTCCAAAAACCATCACCCATGAACAAATCGCCGAACGCGCATATCAGATTTTTCTCAAACGCGGATTTGGACCCGGTGATGCCGCATCAGATTGGCTTGAAGCCGAGAGGCAGCTCAAAGCCGGCATCTGAGCTTTGCGCAGGACATTCTTTGGACGATAACGCGCTATCACATGCGTGACGGCGGCGAGTCGTCGTACGTGGATGGCGGGTGGCGCTGACACTGAATTGGACGCCCGAGCACACCGGTTTGAGCCGGGTGGCTTGCGCTGGCGGTGTGAGCTGCCCTGCTATCGATTGCGATCGTGCTTTGGCCCGCTCTCCTGGCCGTGATAAGCCTCAACCACGTGCTGAACCAATGGGTGGCGAACAATGTCGTGTCTTCCAAGTTCGACAAACGCGATTCCATTGATCCCTGAAAGTTTGCGCCGCGCATCAACAAGCCCGCTGATTTGATCTTCATCCAGATCAACCTGCGTGGGGTCGCCGGTGATGACCATTTTGCTGTTCTGTCCGAGACGGGTGAGAAACATCAGCATCTGGGACGGTGTGGTGTTCTGGGCTTCATCAAGGATGATCATGGCGTCGTTCAGGGTGCGTCCGCGCATATAGGCCAATGGCGCCAGCTCGATGACATCATTGGCCATCAGGCGACGAATCTGCTCGTAAGGCATCATGTCATGCAGGGCGTCAAGGAGCGGTCGCAGGTAAGGGTTCACCTTCGCCTGAATGTCGCCGGGCAGGAAGCCGAGTTTTTCTCCCGCTTCCACAGCCGGGCGGACAAGTACCAGACGTCTGATGCGTCCGCGCCTGAGCATCGTTACAGCCAATGCGACGGCAAGAAAGGTTTTGCCCGTTCCCGCAGGACCGGCGCAGAAGACAAGATCAGATTTTTCCATCGCGGCGAGATAAGCCGTCTGTCCGGGCGTGCGCGGTGTGACCCCCTGCCCGGAGATGGCAACATCCAGCACACCGGCGATGGCCGCATCGGATGCAAATCGCGACGCCACCCTGCCGACATCATCGACGGTGAGCGATCCGTTGCGAGGCAGATTTCTCCGCAATTCCGCCACGACGGCGACACAGCGTTCCACCGCCTTTGTTTCGCCGCTGATTTTGAGGTGATCACCGGCGGCAAATATCTGCACGCCCATGAGCTGGCGAAGCAGTTTCAGATTTCGATCGGCCGGTCCGAAAAGTGCCAGCTTATGGCGCGGCTCAATATCCAAAGTAATCATGTGGTGCGCTTCAACTTTCCGCTTCCATCAAGGGTTCAGCCTGTTGGGGATTATATTCGGCGAAAGTCACCGGGGCGAGAGGCGGTTGCGATGTTGGTATTACCGCAAAGGGACGTACCGGGCTGGGTTAGTGAAAATCGCGTTACACCAGAATCTGGTTTTGGAGTCATCTGGATTCGCGGTTT
>JAJZNY010000236.1 GCA_021852245.1 Planctomycetota bacterium
CGGCGGTTTTTTATCGGGATGAGTCGCAGCGTGCGGTGACGGCGGCGTATATGGAGCAATTGGAGAAGGCGGGGATTTTTTCGCATCGTCTTGCCACGCGGTTGGAGCCGCTGACTGAGTTTTTCCCTGCAGAGGCGTATCACCACAACTACGCACAGGAAAATCCTGATCAGCCGTATATCGCCTGTGTGGCGATGCCGAAAGTGGATGCGCTGCGGCAACTTTATCCGGCGATGCTCAAATAATTCCGTCGGGCGGGCAAGGGCTGATTTTTGCCCCCAATATTTGAAGGAGTTCAAGGTGGCTGATACCAAATCTCAAAGCGGATATGACTTGAAGCCGCTCACCCGCGAAGAGGTGGAAAAACTGGCTGAAAAACTCACGCCGGCGGAACGGGAGGTTATATTATTTCAGGGGACGGAGAGGCCATTCTGCGGCGGCCTGCTGAATAACAAAACGGACGGCGTATATGTGTGTCGTCTCTGCAGTTTGCCGCTGTTTGCATCGTCGACCAAGTTTGAATCGGGTACGGGCTGGCCGAGTTTTTACCAGCCATTTCATCCGGATCATATTCGAGAACTGGTGGATGAAAGCCACGGGATGGTGCGGACGGAGATCCGCTGCGCACGGTGCGACGGGCACCTGGGGCATGTGTTTGAAGATGGGCCGCGTCCGACGGGACTGCGGTACTGCCTCAATTCGGCGTCGCTGGAATTCCGCAGCGTCCCACCAGATCCGCAAGCCGGGTAATTCCTTTTCGGGCCATGTAGCTGGAGAGGCCGTCGCAGATATCCACATGCACGGCGGGGTTCACGAACAGCGCGGTGCCGACGGCTACGGCTGATGCACCGGCGAGAATAAATTCCGCAGCATCCTGCCAAGTCTGTATGCCCCCCATCGCGATGATGGGGATGTGGTGTTTGGACGCCACCTGTCGATAGACGCGATTCACCATGAAGACGGCGATGGGTTTGATGGCCGGGCCGCTGAGACCGCCGGTTTCATTGGCGAGAACCGGTTTCTGGGTTTCGATATCGATGGCCATGGCGGTAAAGGTATTCACGAGCGAGAGGGCGTCGGCTCCGGCGTCGATGGCGGCCTTGGCCGTGAGTGCGATATCCGAAACATTGGGGGAGAGTTTTACGATGAGCACCGTGCGATGAACGCGTTTGCGGACGGCGGCAACGAGTTCGCCAAGTCGGACTGGGTCGGTGCCGAAACTGAGCCCATTTTTCACGTTGGGGCAACTTACGTTAAGTTCGATGCCGCGCACCACCGGCACGTGTTCATCGAGATAGGATGCCACATCCACATAATCTTCAACCGACCATCCGGGAACATTCACAATGGCGGGAATATTCATGGCCGCAAGGCGCGGCACTTTCTCCGTCACAAAGCGTTCCAACCCGATGTTGGCCAAACCGATGGCATTGAGCATGCCCGCCCGTGTTTCAACGACACGATAACTTTCGTTCCCCTTGCGCGGCTGGCGGCTGATGGATTTGGTAACAAAAGCACCGAGCTTGGAAAGGGGTGCAAAATCGGCGTATTCGTCGGCGTAGCCGCAGGTGCCCGACGCGGTCATTACCGGGTTGGCCATTTCCAATTTGCTGATGGAGGTTTTCAGGTCCGGGGTGTGAGCCGTGGTGGATGATGGTGTCTGGTGCGTTACAGGTTGATTCATGGTTTAGAGTTTCACCTCCGCGAGGGACAAAGTAAAGTGAGCGGGTGGGCGCGGCGAGAGTACAGGCCGTGCCGATAACTTTGTTGGGGAGCGTGTGGCCGCTATAATAATTGAGGTAAGGTGGTCTATGGCTATCACGATTCAGCTTCCCATTGATATCGAGCAGGATATTCGCTGTCGGGATCCGCGGCTGGACTCGCATGCCCGGGATCAATTCCTGGTGGATAATTACCGGAAGGGTAATCTGAGCACCGGGGATATCGCTGTGATCCTCGGCTTGGATACGCGTTTCGAAGCGGAGGAGTGGCTCGCCGATCACGGTGCCTGCCAGAATTATTCGTGCGACGATCTCAGTGCTGACATCGATACCCTTCACCGCATTCTCGGACCGGTGAAGCCGTAATGCTCGTTGTCTCCGACGCCAGCCCAGTCAATGTTCTCATCCGTATTGGCCAGATCAACGTGCTTCCGATCCTGTTCAAGGCCGTTGTGGTTCCGACCTCGGTCGCGGAGGAGATGTCCCGTGCCGCCACGCCCCAGATTGTCAGAGACTGGCTGGACCGACCGCCCCCGAAATAAGGCCCGCGCACGCCCCCGCTCCACCGCCCGATATACCCCGCCTGTGAAGAAGTTAAAAATCAAACCCCTTTGCCCAGAAATGCCTTGGCAGACGAGGGCTGCCGGATTTTTGCAGGGATGAGCGCGTTAGTCGTTATCTTCGGCAGCTTTTTGCGGGCCGGAAAATTGGGTAAGGGAAGTGGAATCGGACTGGCCGGCGAGCAGAGGCGCGCCAGCGGCGTCGGATGCGGCCTCGATATCCAGCGAAAGCTCCATCTGCCGATTGTATTTTTCGGCGGCTGAAAGCGTATCCCGGGCGGAATTGAGATGACGACCGAGTTTATCGAGCAGGCCGCGAAATTTGGTAAATTCATTCTTTACGATATCGAGACGCTTCTGCACTTCGGCGGCGTGGCTTTGAATGGCCAGCGTGCGAAAGCCCATGCGCAGCGAACTCAGGATGGCCCATAGACTGGCCGGCCCGGCGATGAGGATTTTGAACTCGCGGTGGCAAGCGTCGAGAAGCTCGGGCGATCGGACGGCTTCGGCGAAAAGGGATTCCGAGGGAAGAAACATGACGGCAAAATCGGTGGTTTCCGGCACGCGGATATATTTTTCCGAGATGCTTTTGGCCTCACGGCGAATCAGCGATTCAAAACCCGTGCGGGCGGCTTTCATCGCGTCGGCATCGCCGGACTGCTGCGCATCGAAAAGGCGTTGGGCATCGGCGAGCGGAAATTTGGCGTCGATGGGGAGCATGATCACGCGGCCGGCTTCAGAACCGGGCAGGCAGATGACGGCATCCACTTTTTCCCGTCCGCCGCCGGGGGCATATTGAAGCTGAAATTGGCCGGGAGAAAGCATGTTCTGCAAGACCGCCTCAAGCTGCAGTTCGCCCAGACCGCCGCGGGATTTAATATTCATGAATACATTTTTCAGGTCTCGGGCACTTTCGGCGACGGTGATCATCTCGCCGAGCCCCTTCTGCACCGCCTGCAACTGATCGCTGACGGTTTTGAATGATTCGCCGATGCGGCGTTCGAGCGTGGATTGCAGCTTTTCATCCACGGTTTTGCGGATGGAGTCGAGTTCCGACTTGAGCAGACTCTGCATCTGCAGCAGTTTGCTCTCGAGTGCCTGCCGGATCGCATCGAGCGACTGCTGATGAGCGGCGGCGGTACCCTGAATGCCGGTGCGGGTGGAATCACTGAATTGCAGGATGTTCTGTTGGAGGCTGTCGCGCAGGGCTCCGATGGCCGCACCGAATTCCGCACGGCTTTGGGCCAGTTCAGCGCGGACTGCCGCGGTGTGACGCTGCGATTCATCCAGCATGGCCTGATGCCGGGCGGCGAGGCGCTCTTCCAGAGCCTTGTCGGCAAGAGCGAATTGTTCCGTCATGGTTTGCATGAGCGAGCGAAAACGGGCTTGTATGACGACGATGACGGCAAGGGCGGCACCGGCGGAGAGAATCAGCACGATGAGGAGAATGATGATATTCGGCAACTCAGTTCCTCCATGAATCTGATCCGGCGATATTCTACGCACCGGCAGCGGCATCTGCATCCTTCGGCGGGGCGAAGTGGCAGAAGCGGGCGGCTAATATCGGCACAATGAATAGATTCAGCAGGGTGGACGTGATCACCCCCCCCACCACAACAATCGCCAGCGGCCCTTCAATCTCCTGCCCCGGCGACCCGGCGCCCATGGCCAGCGGCAGGAGCCCGACAACTGCAATCAGGGCGGTCATGACGATGGCGGGCAGGCGATCCACCGCGCCCTCCAGCACGGTGTCATGATTCCACGATCTGCCCTCGTGGTGCACCAGATGTCGGTAATGGCACAGCAGCATGATGCCGTTGCGCATGGTGATTCCCATCAGGGTCACCAATCCGACCAGAGCGCCGAGCGAAAGATTGTGGCCGGTGATGAAAATGGCGATAAGTCCGCCGAGAAACGCCAGCGGCAGATTAATGATCAGCAGGAGTGTCGGCGGCCATGAGCCGAAGGGGATGTTGAGGATGATGACGATGATCAGGGCGGCAAGCAGACTGCGCTGAAGGAGTTCGGAGGCGGCACGCTGTTGGGCGGCAGCGGAACCGGCAAACTGGAGATGAATTCCCAAAGGGAGGTGGATATGCCGGATAGCGGCCCGGGCGGCGGCAACAAATGCGCCGGCCGTTGTGTGAGCCAGATGGATGTTGATCATCTGCGCCCGCTGCGAATCAAAGTGAGATATGCGGTAAAAACCGACGGTCTGACGGATTCGTGCGATGGCGGATAGAGGGACAAATCCGT
>JAJZNY010000467.1 GCA_021852245.1 Planctomycetota bacterium
GGGCTATTTATTCCGACCTCTGAAGACGCCGTCACGGATCCGCCGTCGGCACAGTCCGGTCCACAACCTCATCATCAAACCAGAATCGCGCCCAAAACCATGCGATATGAAAACGCCTGCGCCAAAAAAGGGAAAAGACGCCCGTCAGGCCCCGGCGACCGTCAAACCTCGGCAAAAACCGACACGGGACGCTCGCAGATATCGACATGCATCAATATCATGCCGCCGGAAAACTTTACATCGCAACCGGCTCCCCCCGTCCGGAATCCATCGGGCTGCAGCCAAGATGCAGGCCGCCAACAACGCGATGAATCCGGAAGCCGCAATCAGCTGATGGTTTTTTATATTCATGGATAAATCCTTGCCGAAATCACATAAATCTCGTATTTGCGAATCATTCGCATTTTGCCAAACCCCGGCAATTTTGCGCCAAAATGCGAGCAGAATTTGCAATTCGGCCCATCCATTAGTATAATACTATTGTGAGGGTGTCGGTTCGACAACGAGAAAGCAAGCGTAGCGACTCTTTAGGATTTCGGTTTTGGGAGTTACTCACATGCTCACTCGTTTCCATTGCGGCTTGTCCGCCGCTGTCTTGGCGTCATCGGTTTTATCAGCCTCAGCGGTTTTCGGGGCGACAACGGGAACGGTCCTGTTCAATCCGTATCTTTACGATACCCTTGGCTCGTTGAACATCAATTCCGGTACGGTCGATATCAACACCGGTACCGCGACCTCCGCCCCGACCCTCACCATCGGCTCATCCACCTACACAGGGTATATCAGCAATCAGAACGGCATGGCCGAGGGGGCGTCCAACGGCATTCCCTATGTCGGCGTGTTTGATTTCTCATCCATTAACATCGGCTCAGGCGTTACGGTGAACATCACCGGCACCAATGGCTTGGCGTTGCTGAGCCAGAGCAACACGAATATTGCGGCAACCCTCTCGGTTAGCGGAAGCAACGCGGTCAGCGACACGGGCGGTGCGGGGGGCCCGGGCGGCTTCGCGGGAGGCAATGGGGGCAGCAATCCAACCAACGGACAAGGGCCGGGCGGCGGACAGGCTAATGGCAACCCGGGCCCCACCTACGGTAATTTGGACCAGGCACTTTACGGGGGCAGTGGCGGTGGCGGCGGTGTCGCCAGCGGAGGCGACGGGGGTGGCGGCGCGTTGGACATTACCGCCGTCGGCAGCCTGACGGTCGCCAACATTAATGCACTCGGTGGTGGCGGCGGCATCAACTTCGCGAGCGGTGGCGGCGGTAGCGGTGGGGCCGTCATCCTCAGCGGCAATACCGTTTCGGATTCCGGGAATGTTTTTGCCTATGGAATGTCCGGTGGCCACGCGAGTGCCGGTGCTGGTGGCGGCGGCAGTTTCGGCGGCGCCGGCCTGAGCGGAATTTCTAATGCGGATGGTTATGATTTCGGCGGCGATGGGGGCAACGGACAAGTTCTGATCCAATCGACCTCCCCCAACCAATCTTCCAGCTTTGTCACCACGGGGCTATTCAGCGGTGGCGGAGTCACAACCGAACAAATCTCGCAATTGCAACAGCCGCTTTTGGCTCCATCCGAGATTAATTTCGGCCAGGTGCGCACCGGCACGACCGCCGCAGAGAACCTCACCTTTCAGAACAGTGGCACCGGAACCATTACGGGCCAATACACACCGGCGCTCCCCTCCGGCATGTCCGGCGCTTCAGGCACGTTTTCACTCTCGGGCGGCCAATCCAGCACGTCCGCTATTTCTTTTGCCCCCGTCACTCGCGGCACCTACAGCGGCACCGTCAGCTATACCTCCAATGTGGTCGTTGGCAATGTCGCCATCACCGGCACCGCCGTCGGGCCCGTGTTCTCCACGAATGTCGGCACCACACCATTAACCGTTATTAACCTTGGTACCACATCGCCCGGATCGCCCGCCACGTTTGATCTGAAAATCTCCAACATCAGCACCGATGATGTCAACGGCAGCAACCTCGCAAATCTCACGCTCGAGAGCGAAAACATCACCGGCCCGACCGCCAAAGCGTTTTACGTCGTGCCGCTGACACAGAATGTTCTCGGCAATGCGGCCGCGGATTCCCCTCTGAGCAACTCTACGGATCTCACGATCGTGTTTGATCCGACAACCCTGGGCAACTTTACCGATTACCTCACCATCACGACCGATCAGGGTGCACCGCTGGGCGATGTGGGCCAGCAGTTCACCTACGAACTGATGGGAAACACCAGCGGATCGCCGACACCGGAACCCGCTGCCTTGACGCTGATGGGCTTGGCCGCGCTGGCGCTGATGCTGCGTCGCAAGCAGCAGCCCAACCGGCCGCATGGGTGAGCGACCCCGGGGTATGTGAAAATAATATTAACCTTAAAAGACGGGAAACGTCCATGTCTCGCGCGGAACCGCGGAGTGAGTTAAGGCGTTACGACAAAGCAAATAAATCCCCCTGCCGGATATTCGGTGACGCTGTGAGTCTACTGCGGCCGAAAAAGCCATCAACATAATGCGCAGCACCACCCCTGATTTCGGGATAATGCGTTTTTACCCCCGAAATGCGAAAGCTGGGGTTAACCACGGGTTGACCCCATGCGTTCAGATGACGAGACTCGTTTCATGCTTTCAGGACGGCAGACACTGACGTTTCATCAAACGGGTGCTCCCGATTTCGGCAGTTCCATACGCACCCGCTTTGCGGCCTGCACCATGTGGGTCAGGGCCGGGATGACCTCTTCCCATCGGCGCGTCTTCAAGCCGCAGTCCGGATTGATCCACAATTGCTCCGGCCTGAGCACCTTGAGCATCTCCCGGATCAGCGCGTAGATTTCTGCTTCCGATGGCACCCGCGGCGAATGAATGTCGTAAACGCCCGGCCCGATCTCGTTCGGATACCGCCGCTCCGACAACACCTTGAGCAGTTCCATCGAACTCCGCGCCGCCTCGAGTGAAATCACATCGGCATCCATCTCGATCACCGCATCGAGAATCTCGCCATAGTTGCAATAACACATGTGCGTATGCACCTGCGTTTGGGCTGATGCACCGGCAGCCGCAAGCCGAAACGCATCCACCGCCCAGCGCAAATACGCCGGCTGATCCGCCTTGCGCAGGGGAAGCCCCTCGCGTAATGTCGGTTCGTCGATCTGGATGATGGAGATTCCCGCGGACTCCAAGTCTTTCACCTCATCCCGGATGGCCAGCGCAATCTGAAAGCAGGTCTCCCTGCGCGGTTGATCATCCCGGACAAACGACCAATTCAGAATCGTCAGCGGTCCGGTCAGCATCCCCTTAACGGGCTTTTGCGTCAGTGATTGGGCGTAAAGCGTGTGTTCAAGGGTGATCGGTTGGCGGCGATAGACATCTCCAAAAATGATCGGCGGCTTGACGCAGCGGGAGCCGTAACTTTGAACCCATCCGAATTGGGTGGTGGTGAAACCGGCCAGATGGGCACCAAAATATTCCACCATATCGGTTCGTTCATATTCCCCGTGAACCAGAACATCCAGCCCGATCTGCTCCTGCACGTCCAGCGCGTGGCGAATCTGCTCGCGGATGTGCTCTTGGTACCGACTCTGATCCAACCGACCGGCCAGGTATTGCGCCCGTGCCTTGCGGACATCCGATGTCTGCGGAAACGAGCCGATGGTGGTTGTCGGCAGCCGGGGGAGCCGCAGTCGCTGAGCCTGAAGACTGCGGCGTTGATCGTACGGCAGAGGCCGACGGAACATGTCGGGTTTAAGCGATGCAACCCTTTCGCGCACGCCCGGATCATGAAAAGCACCGGGCTGGCGGCGCTGTTCCAGTGCGGCCGTGCAGGCGTCCAACTCACCGGCAATCGCCTTTCGTCCGAACCGGGCCCCTTTCGCCATCGTTGCCACTTCGTGCAGTTTCTGCACGGCAAAGGCGAGCATGTTTTGAACCTCGGGTGAGAGTCCGTTTTCAAGCCGGGCATCCAGCGGCACGTGCAGCAGCGAACAGGACGGTGCGATCATCACGCGATCCGCCCCGAAGGCCCCGATTGCCCGCTCCACCCATCCCATTAGCCGATGAATATCCGCCCGCCAGACATTGCGCCCGTCAATGATACCGAGTGATACCGCCGGACCGGTTCGCTTTCGGGCGATGAGCTTTTCAAGCAGATGCGGTGCACGGACCAGGTCCAGATGCACCCCCGCAACCGGCAGGTCGGCCAGCCGGTCCAGGCGGTCGCCGATGTCCGCGAAGTACGTTGTCAATACAATCTCAATGCCTGAGTTGCTTTCACCGATCCGTCGGCAAGCCTTTTCAAAGGCGTCCATCAAGGCATCGTCGAGATCAAGCGACAGGCAGGGCTCATCTATCTGTACCCATGTCGCACCCGCTTCGCGCAGCCGTCTGAGAAGTTCGGCGTAAACCTCGGCCAGTTCGGGCAGACGGTGGATCGCCGGCCCGCCGCTCTCGGCATCCCGGCCGAGCATCAGCAGTGAAAACGGCCCGAGAATCACCGGCCGCGTGTGAATGCCCAGCGCTGCCGCCTCGAGAAATTCACG